>JAEUKG010001187.1 GCA_016794325.1 Myxococcales bacterium
CCGAAGGAGCCGACGATGATGAAGCAGGCCGCCGAGCTCCTCGAGGAGGCGCTCAAGGAGGCCGGCGGATCGCTCGACGAGATCGGCCAGAACCCGCTGTTCCAAGCGGCGATGGCCTCGAAGGAGCGCGAAGACCTCGACGCGACCGCCATCGCGCCCTCGCCGGGGACAGCCGCCGCGCCGCCGCTCGACGAGCCGGTCGACAGCGTGCGCGTGCAGTCGGGCGACACGCTCGTGATGGGGGCGAAGGAGGCGCAGGCGGCCCTCGCCGGCGTCGCGCGCCCCGCCGAGACGCCGGCGCCGCCGGAGCCGGTGCCGATCTCGATGCCCCCGACGTCGCACCAACCGTCGCAGCCGCCGGTGTCTCACCAGCCGATGTCGCAGCAGCCGGTGATTTCTCAATCGCAGCCGTCGCTGCGCGACGAGCTCGACGGGCCGCCGAAGAAGAAGGGCGGCGGCGCCGGGATCGCGGTCGTGCTCTTGCTCCTCCTCCTCGTGGTCGGCGGAACGGTCGGCGGCGCCTACAAGATGGGCGTCTTCGGCGGTCCCGCGGTCCCCACCGCCACGACGACGCCGACCGTCAGCGCGAAACCCCCCACGTCCGCCTCGGCGACGCCCTCGGTCGAGCCGAGCGCGAGCGCGGCCCCGAGCGCGACGGTCGCCGCGAGCGCGAGCGCGAGCGCGGCCCCGAGCGCGAGCGCGGCCCCGAGCGCGAGCGCGGCGGCGACGGCGACGGCCACCCAGCGGCCGATCTTCCGCCCGCCGCCGACGGCGACGGCGACGGCGACGGCGACGGCGACGGCGACCGCGACGGCGACGGCGACCGCGACTGCGACCGAGGCGCCCACCGCGCCGACGGCGACGGCGACGGCGACGGCGACGGCGACGGCGACGGCCACCGCGACGGCGACGGCGACCGCTACCGCGCCTCCAGCGCCAGCGCCCACGGAGTGAGCCCGCAGGGGGGGGCTTGCCGATGTCCATCACCTTCGACGTCAGCGAGGTCGAGCCCGATCCCTCTCCGCTCGGCCCCGCCGACCTCGGCCGCGCCTTCGCCGCCCGCGGCGTGCGCGGAGTGCTCGCCGCGGACGCGGGTGACCACGAGCTCGTGGACGCGCTGCCGCTCCACGGGCTCGCGATGGCCCTCCACCTCGCGTACCAGCGGCACCGGCCGCTCACGCTCTCGCCGGACGACGTGTGGCTGTGCATCGCCCAGGGCCTCGCCCGGCACGTCGAGGCGAACGCCGAGGCGCTACGGCCGCGGCTCGTCGCGCACCAGGGAAAGCTGCCGTTGGAGGTCCGCCGCGACGAGATCCTGAACGACCCTTCGGCGCCCGGCGAGTGGGCGGTGGCGATCGACGGCCTCGTCGAGCACGTTCGCGCGCACCTCGGGGGTCGCGCGTCGCTGTTCGTCTCGTCGTTCTCGACCACCGACCGGGCCTCGCGGATCGCGTCGCAGATCACGCTCCTCGGGGCGATGCAGTCGTACTTCGAGTACACGATCGCGAGCCTCTGCGGGATCCCGAAGGTCACCCTCCTCGGCACGGTGGCCGACTGGCGCGACGTCCGCGCGCGCGCGCGCGTCCTCGGAGAGCTCGACCTCGAGCGGTGGGCGTCGCGGCTCGATCCGGTGCTCGAGGCCATCGAGCGCACCGCGGCCGGGCGCGTCGACGTCGAATTCTGGCGGCGGATCTACAAGGAGCACCACGCGTCGGGCGGAGAGTCGATCTCGGGCTGGGTCAACGTGCTCTTCCCGTTCCTCGGCGATCGCGGCACGCAGCCGAACCCGTGGGTGTTCGCCGACGACGAGCCCGAAAACGAGCTCGAGATGCCGAAGCTCCGCGACCTGCCGTCCGGCCTCGCGAGCGCGCCGTTTTCGTGGCGCTTGCTCACCGAGGAGCGGCCGATGCAGCTCGTGAGCGGCTTCGTCGGCGTGTCGCGCGCCCGTGACGACGGGGTTCGCCCGGCGATCGGCTGGTGCGTGGCTCCCGCGAGCCCCGAGCGGCGATTCCGCGCGATCCCCGGCGCGTCCGGCCCGGAGGCCGGCGCGGTGCGGATGACCCCGCGCGACGGAAAGCGCCTCACGACGCTCCGAGGTCTCGCCGAGGAGATCGCCTACGATCGCCACGACCGGGTGGCGCTCTCGCTCTCGTGGTGCGACGCGCTCGAGGATCTCGAGGGCATCGAAGGGATCGACGCGATCGAAGAGGTCTCGCTGCTCTCGTGCGGCGCGATCCGCGATCTCGCGCCGCTCACGCGGCTTCCGCGCCTGCGTACGCTCTGGGTGCAGCAGTGCCCTGCCGTGATCGACGTGTCGCCGCTCGTCGCGCTCACCTCGATCGAGACGCTCGCTCTGACCCACAACCCCGCGCTCGTGGACTACCGGCCGCTCGCGGCGCTCACGGGCTCGTGTTTGCAGCAGCTCGACCTCTTCGGCACGAGCGTCCCGGCCGCCGCCCAGGGCCGGCACGTGGGCGTGGAGGCCGTCGCCGCGGCGCTCGCGCGGCTCGCGTGAGCGTCGCCAAATGCCGTTCGCGAAAAGCGAACCGCTGTTTTAGGCTTGAGGGATGCGGGCTCTACGTGGAGCGTTCTTCGTGGGCGTGGCCGCCGTCGCCGCGATCGCGGCGTGCGACGAGTTCTCGTCGTCGGACGCGCCCGGAGGCGGCTCACCGGACGCGTCCACCGCCGACACCTCCGCGCCGTCGCCGGACGCCGCAGGGGGGGATGGAGGTGGCGCGGACGCCGGCCCACGTTGCGGCGCGCCCGCGAGCTCCGGGGTCTTCATCTGCGACGACTTCTCGAACCCCGACTCCGGCGTCTGGACACCGCTGGTCACGAACGGCGCGGCCACGATCGACAACGGGAGCCTCCTCACGACGATCCAGAACGACACGTCGAACGGCGCGATCGCCGTATACACCCGGGCGTTCGAGCTCGGCACGCCCTGGACGACGGTGCGTGTGCAGGCGAAGGTCTTGAGCTTCGGCGCCACGTTGCTCGATGCTGGCGCGCCCGAAGGGGGCGCCGGACAGCCGGAGGGTGGCACGGACAACCGCGCCGACATCGCGACGCTCCTTCAAGTCGTGGACGAGCGCGAGTACGGCGTCGTGCTCGCGGCGGGAGGCCCGGCGCCGCACCGGCTCTACGTGTTCGCCGAGTCGAAGGACCGATCCGTGACCGGCACCTACAGCAGCGGCCCGATCCTCGAGCCGGGCGCGCGCGTCACCCTGCTCCTCAAGTACGGGGCCTCGCCCCTGCAGATCAGCGTCTTCGTCGACGACAAGCTCGTCTCCCTCACCCCGGCGGCAAGCTCGACCTTCCCCGTGCTCCCGTCCGCCAGCCGCGTCGCGACGTATTTCGGCGTCTTCACGGAGCAGAAGCACTTCAAGGCGTCGGCGCGCCTCGACGACGTGGAGATCGAGACCCGCCCCTGACGGCGCCTCCTCAGGGGACGGGCTCGTCGAAGTGGACCGCCCAGTCGTAGAGGGGGCTGCCGTTCTTCGAGGGGGTGGCGTCGGAGTCGCGCAGGTTGCCGCGGGGACCTGCCGTCGGCCCGCCGATCGCGCCGGCCGTGCCGGTGAATGCATACCTCACGCGTTGCCCGCCGCCGGTGGGGGCGGCCGCGAGCTCGATCTTCACCGCGTCGGGGCCGTCGAGCGACACCTTGGTGATGGCCGGGGGCGCGCCGCTGTCGTCGGTGTACTCGAAGCCCTGGTTCGCGATCGCCGACACGAGGGTGGTGTCGAACACGAGCGGCGGAGACGGCACGTGGAAGACGACGCGGATCACGTTGCCGGCCCTCGTGATCGACTTGGGACGAACGGGCTCCCAGGTCTTGCCCTCGAGGATCACGTGCCGGTAGACCTTCGCGTAGTACTCGCCCATGTGGCGGTAGCCCGCCGCGTTCAAGTGCACGCCGTCGGGGGCGTAGGCGAGGAAATACTTCGGCCCGACCATCACGATCTTGCCGTTGCTCTTCACCGAGGCGGCGAGCTGGGCGCTCGGGATGATGCTCGTGGCCTGCCCGTATTTCGTCCACGAGCTCATCTGGGTGTGGAGCATCGGGATCGGCTCCTTTTGCCCGGTGATCGCGGTGACGTCGGTCTCGTAGTCCTTCTGCCACTCGACGAGGTTCTGCTCGTACTGCGCGTTCTGCGCGATGTGATCCGACTCGCCGTGGACGTTGGTGACGGCGCGCACGACGTACGTCATCCCCGCCGCTTTCGCGAGCGCCTGGCCCGCCGTCGCTTGCGCCATCCCGTTGGTGAACGCGGACGTCCCCTTCTTGAGCCCCGCGTACGCGGTGCCGCCGATGCCGTGGCAGCTCACGAGCAGGCGGTGGGTGTTCTTGGGAGCGGGCTTGCCCTTCAGGGTCTCGGTCTCGGCGAGCGAGGTGATGAGCGTCGACATCCCGGCCGACATCGTCTCGACGCCGGTCTCGACGAGCGGGACGAGCGACGTGAGGCCCGTGCCCCCGGCCCGCACCCCGGTGGCGAACATCTTGTTGTCGTAGGGCTGGGTCGTCGACAGGATCGGCGTGCCCTGGCTCCCGACCGAGAGGCTCTGCCCGGTGGACAGGACGTGGTTCAAGTCGAAGAACGTCGGCTCGAACGGCGGAGGCGCGTCGACCCCGGCGTCGCTCGGGCCCGCGTCGACCCCGGGGGAGCCCGAGTCTTCGTTCGGGGTCGGGGTGGTGCTCGTCGGCGCCGGGGTCACGCCCGCGTCGGAGGGTTCGCTCGTGGTCGAGACGTCGTCTTTGGAGCAAGCCACGGCGGCCAAGACGAGGAGGGCGGAGGGGACGCGGAGCGAGCGCATCCCCCCAGGATACTTCACCGGACGGGCTCGTCGAAGTGAACCGCCCAGTCGTAGAGCGGGTTCTTGTGGCGCGACGGCGTCTCGTCGGAGTCGCGGAGGTTCCCCCGCGGCCCCTCGCGCGGCCCGCCGCGCGCGTTCGGGGTGCCGGTGTAGGCGTAGCGCACACGCCTGCCGGCGGCGGTCGGAGCCGCGGAGAGCTTGATGCGCACCGCGTCAGCCCCATCGAGGGTGACTTCGGTGATGCGCGGCGGGACGGGGCTGTCGTCGGTGTATTCGAAGCCGTACGCGTCGGCGCGCGCGACGAGCGCGGTGTCGATCACGAGCGGCGGGACCGGCACGTGGAACACCACCCGGACGACGTCGCCCACGAGGGTGATCGACCGCGGGCGGAGCGGCTCCCAGCGGCGGCCGAGGACGACCACCTGGGTGTAGACCTTGGCGTAGTACTCGCCCATGTGGCGGTATCCCTCGTTGGATAGATGGATGCCGTCCTTGGCGTAGGCGAGCTGGTATTTGGGCCCCACGAGGACGATCTTGCCGTCGCTCTTCACCGAGGCCGCGAGCTGGGCGCCGGGGATGGGGCTCGTCGCCTGCCCGAGCTTGGTCCACGACGACACCTGGGTGTGGAGCATCGGGACGGGGGAGGCCTGGCCGGTCGCGGCGCGGACGTCGCGCTCGTAGTCGGCCTGCCACTCCACGAGGTCGCGCTCGTAGCCGAGGTTCTGCAGCGCGTGGTCGCTCTCGCCGTGGACGTTCGTGACCGCGCGGACGACGAGGGTGACCCCGCGCGCGCGCGCGAGGCGGGCCGCGGCCGCGACCTGCTCGAGGCCGCGGGTGTAGGCGCGCGTGCCCTTCTTGAGGCCCGAATACGCGACGCCGCCGACGCCGTTCGCGCTCACGAGCAGCCGGTGCGACGACGGCGCGGCGAGCTCGTGCACCTCGGCCGCGAACGCGGTGCTCATCGTCTCCTGCCCGCTCTCGACGAGCGGCGCGAGGGCGTCGAGCGCGCCCTCGCCCTCGGGCTTCACCCCCGCCGAGAACATCAGCGCGTCGAAGGGCTGGGTGGTCGAGAGCGCGGGCTTGCCGCCGACGCCGACGGCGAGGCTCTGACCCGTGCACAATACATGATTCAGCTCGCCCGCGCCGCCGTCGAGCGCCGGGGCCTCGCTCCCGCCGTCGAAGCCCGCGGGAGGGGGCGCGGCGGCGTCGGGGGCGGCGGCGACGATGGGCGCCGGGGGTGGGCGCGTGCA
>JAEUKG010000124.1 GCA_016794325.1 Myxococcales bacterium
CGGTGAGCCCGTCGATGCGCGACAGCTCGCCGAGGAGGACGGCGAAGCGCTCCGCGTCCTTCGGCTCCGCCGGGCGTTTCGCGAGGAGCTGGGCGAGGCCGCGGGCGGCGGCGAGGGGGTTCTTGATCTCGTGGGCGAGCTGGGCCCCGATGGTCTCGAGGCTGCGCGCGCGCGCCCGCGAGGCGGCGACCTCGCGCGCGCGCTGGGCGGCGATCTCGACGAGCGCCTCGCGGTAGGCGGCGACGAGCTTGGTGGCGCCGGCGGCGACGAGGGTGAGCGACACCGCGACCGCCATCGCCGTCCCCGCGCGGCGCACGTGCACGGGGAGCTCGGCGAAGGGGGAGGGGACGACCGCGAGCGCGACGGCGAGGCCGACGCCGAGGCCCGCGCCGACCCACGCCTGCCGCGCTCGGCCGAACGCGACGAGCTGGAGCGCGGTGGGCGCGAAGAGCATCGGCACGATGGGGCTCGTCACGCCGCCGCTCAGCCACGCGCCGAGGGCGATCGCGAGCGCGGTCGCCGCGAGCGAGCGGTGGAGCCAACGCGTCGTGAGCCGGCGCCCGCGCGCGTAGGCGGCCTCGAGCGCGAACGCGCCGAGCACCACCGTCGAGAACGCCCCGAGCGCGACGACCTGCCGCACGTCGGCGCCCGACGCGAGCACCGCCGCGAAGAAGAGGGGGAGCCCGACGCCCACGATGCGCGGGCGGGTGCGCAAGAACTCGGAGCCGACGAGATCGACGCCGGCGAGCGCCTCGGCCTCACGCTCGGACATGGATGGATCGTACGACGCGGCGCGAGGGCGTGACAGGTGTAGGATTTCCGACACCCGCGCGCGCCCGCGCCGTCGGATCGCCGTCGGGGGCGTCGGCGCGCGCGCCTGGAGGGCCGCGAAAACGCCGGGGTTTCGGCCCTCGTGGACGCGGGCAGCCGGTGGCACGCCGCGTGGAATGGGCGGCCGCATGATCCCCACCACCCACGCCCGCTCTCCGCTCGTGCCCCGGCCCGTGATCGCGCTCCTCGTCGCGTGGGTGGGGCTCGCGCTCGCGGCGACGCCGCTGTTCCGACCGACGCTCCCGCGGCCGGTCGTCCCGCTGTGCATCGCGTCGGTGGTCACCCTCGGCGTGGTCCTGCACCGTCGCTACGCTCCCTTCGGTGACTTCGTGCGCGGGCTCGACCTCCGCGCGCTCGTCGCGGTCCACGTCGTGCGGATCGCGTTCGGCGCCGCGTTCCTCGCGCGGCTCGCCGAGGGCCGCATCCACCCCACGTTCGCGCGCGTGGCCGGGCCCGGCGACGTCGCCGCCGGGCTCGCCGCGGTCGTCGTCGTCGCGCTGATCACGTTCGCGCCCGCGCGCGTGCACCGGCCGGCGACGCTCGCGTGGAGCGCGCTCGGGCTCGCCGACATGCTCGCGGTCATCGTCACCGCGCAGCGGATCATCCTCTTCGGAGAGGGGCCGGCGTCGCTGCAGTTCTTCGAGCTGCCGTATTCGCTCCTGCCGACGCTGGTCGTGCCCGCCATCCTCCTCACGCACGTCGCGATCG
>JAEUKG010001214.1 GCA_016794325.1 Myxococcales bacterium
CGTTGCCTCCGCTCGACCCCGATCCGCAGCCCATGGGCGACGTCATCGCGATCCGGCGTCGCCGCCGCTGAAGCGAGGCTGGGATGGCCGGGTCGGTCCCGATCGTCTTCGTCGCGTGCGGGACGCCCGAGCTCGCGCTCGACCCGAGGCGAGGCGCCGAGCTCGGCGCGTGGGCGTCGTCGCTGCCCCGGCCCCGCGCGATCCTCTGCGTGTCGCACGGCTGGGCCACCTCGCTGCCGACGCGAGGGACCACGAGCCGCCCGCGCCTGCTCGCCGACGGCGCGCCTCACGTCGGCGCCGAGGTGCGCTACGACGCGCCGGGCGCGCCCGATCTCGCGGCGGATCTCCACGCGATCGCGCGCGTCGAGCGCGATCCCACCCGGGGGTGGGACTGGGGGGTGTGGGCGCCGCTCGTGCACATGTTCCCGCGCGCCGACGTCCCCGTGCTCCAGCTGTCGTTGATCGAGGGCGCGACCCCGCGTCGGCTCTTCGGCCTCGGCCGGCGGATCGGCGTCCTCGCCGCCCAGGGCGTGCTCGTCGTCGCCAGCGGGGCCATCACCCGCGAGGCGGGGCGCGTCGACGCCTCCACGCGCGACGCGCCCGCGCCGTCGTGGGCGCGCGAGTTCGACGGGTGGTGCGCGAACCTCCTCGCCGACGCCGAGATCGAGGAGCTGCTCGCCTTCCGGGCGACCGGCCCCGGCGCGCGCCTCGCGCACCCCGGGACCAGCCGCTATCTCGATCCGCTGTTCGTGGCCGCCGGGGCCGCGAGCCTCTACGAGCACGCGGTCGGCTTCCCCGTGCGCGGCTTCGAGTACGGGGGCATCAGCACGCGCTGCGTGCAGTTCGGCCGCTGAGCAGAAGAGGCGTCCAGGATTCGATCCTTCGACCCTGGACGCCGAACCAGGCGAGACGGCGTCGCGCGCACGACCACGCGCTTCCAAGACGGGGAGCGTCGGGCGCTACCGCGCGAAGAACGCGAACGTGTCGGCGAGGCCGACGTTGGTCGTGTCGTTCCAGTTCCGCACCATCGTGCCCTTGGCGTAGAGGAGGCGCATCGTCGGGCCGCCGCCCGTCTCCCACGTGCACGAGTCGTAGGGAGCGTCCGCGACGATCCACCCGCTGTCGTTCGCGCACCCGCCGCCGTAGGGCGCGCTCGCGAACATCCGGCGGGCGCTCGGCGCGTCCCCCTCGATGGAGAAGAAGTTCGTCGTCGCCGCCTTGAGGTCCAGCCACGACGACGCGTCGAGCTTGGACTGCGAGAACCAGTTGGTCGAGGTGGTGGTGTCGAGGGCGACGAACTTGGCGAACGCCGCGAGCGCGCCGCCGTCGTACACGTGCACCCGCGCCTCCTTCACCGCGAAGCCGCCCGAGGAGTTCCACAGCGACACGTTGCGGCTCACGTACGCGTCGCTCGAGCGCGTGGCGGGGGCGAGGAAGGCCTCGTCGAGCTCGTTGAGCGCCGGGCCGACCCACGCCGCGTACGGGTCGCGGTTGATCCCGCGGCTCATCTTGGCGACGAGCGTCCAGCCGCCGCCGTCGGTCGTCATGTCGCAGTACACGGGCACGAGCGTCCCGCCGGCGCTGATGCTGTACACGCCGCTCGGCGCCGTCGCCTTCGCGGCCTTGATCGCCTGGCAGGACTTCGCCGGAGGCGCGCACGTCCCCGCGACGCACACCTCCGCGGCTCCGCAGGTCGTCCCGCACTTGCCGCAGTCCTTGCTGCTCCGCAGCGTGTCGACGCACGTGCCCGCGCAGCTCGTCTTGCCCGCCGCGCAGCACCCGCCGCCGCTGCAGGTCGTCCCCGATCCGCAGGGCGTGTTGCAGGCTCCGCAGTGCGCGTCGTCGATCTTCGTGTCGACGCAGGCGTCTCCGCACTTCGTCGTTCCGCCCGCGCACACGAGCCCGCAGGCGGGTTTGCCGCCGGGCGCGGCCGCGCAGGCGAGCCCGGGCGCGCACGCCGCGCCGCACTGCCCGCAGTGGGCCGCGTCTTTGGCGAGATCGACGCAGCGCGGGCCGCCGGTGGTGTCGCACTTCGTGAGGCCGGTGGGGCACGCCACCTGGCATTTCCCGTCGGCGCACACCTCGGAGGCGCCGCAACCGCGCTCGCACGTGCCGCAGTGGTCGCGGTCGGTCGAGAGGTCCGCGCAGCTGCCGCCGCAGAGGGTCTGCGGCGCGCTGCACGACACCGCGCCTGGGGTGGGGTCGGGGGTCGTGGTCGTGTTCGCGCACGCGACGAGCGCGGCGCCCAAGGCCAACGCAGACAGCGACAAAGTGCCGAAAAGAGAACGTGAAGGGGTCATCAAGCGAAGCTCCTCGGGAGAAGATAACGCCGCAGAGCACGCTCGCCACCCCGCCCCTGCGCACATCGTAGGTGATTGTGTGCCGCCGGCGAAATTCGTGGGCGGGCCACGCCCTCGACGATCGTTGGCTGGCCGACGAATTCCGCGCCCTCCCCGCCGCGTCCGCGGGCGCGGAGGCCTCGACGGCGGGCGGTCCGCGCGCGCGACGCGGTCATGGCGCGCCGACCACGCCGAGCTCGCGCGCCGCGGCGTAGGTGGCCGCGTGCTCGGCGAGGGCGAGGAAGGCTCCGCGCTCCGGCGCGTCGATGGCCGCCGCGCGCTCCTCGATGCGGGTGACGGCGCGCGCCGCGGCCTCGCGCGCGCCTTCGGTGTCTCCCGCGGAGCGCAGCGCGTCCACGAGCGCGAGCCTCACGTGGGCCTCGCCGAGCGGCAGCCCGCGGAGCGGCGCCATCACCGTCTCGGCCTCCCGCGCGACCGCGACCGCCTCCTCCGCGCGCCCTTGGCGCACGAGCGCCTGCGCGATGGCGCCGAGCGCGCACACGCGGAGCGGCACCATGTGGCGAACGACCTCGAGCGCCGCGCGGGCGTGGGCCTCGGCGGCGCCGGCGTCGCCGCGCGAGAGCTCGACGCCCGACAGCTCGATGAGCGCCCACCCCTCCTGGCGGGCGTTCCGCGTCTTCTTGTATCGTGCACGCACCTCGAGGTAGAGCTCGCGCGCCACCGCGAGGTCGCCGCGGCGCACGCAGACCGCGGCCTCGACCGCGAGCGCCCAGGTGAGCGCGTGCTCGCCCTGGGTCTTCTGCGCGGTCGCGCGGGCGAGGGCGAGCGCGGCGTCGGCCTCGTCGACGCGCCCCACCTGGGTGAGGAGCCACGCGGCGCCCACGCCGGCCAGCGCTTGGTCGCGGTAGTCGTGGGCGAGCCCGTAGAGGCGCTCTGCCTCCTGGAAGAGCGGCACGCCGTCCCAGGGCCGACCCTCGCTCAGGCACATCACCCCGCGCGCCTCCACGAGCTGCGCCCGCGAGAGGAGATCGAGCTGACCGAGCTTCGCTTGCTCGGCCTCGAGGTACGACAGGAGCGACGCGACGTTCGCCGCGTGCCCCATGTTCCCGAGGGGGACGACCGCGCGGCAGAGGGCGACGAGGCGGGCGCGCTTGGCCTCGGGATCGCGCGCCTCCGCCGCTCGGGCGCGCTGGATCCACGCCGTCAGACCGAGGGGATCGTTGACGCGGCCCGCGGCCGCGAGGATCTCGCCGACGGCGCGGAACCACCGCGCGGAGCCCTCGTCGAGCGCCTGGGCGGCGGCTTGGCCGCGCTCGAAGGCCTCGGCGGGGCGGCCCGCGGTGCAGGAGACGACGGCGCGCACGAGCTCGGCGGCGCCGCGCAACGAGCCCTCGGCCCCGAGCGCGAGCGCCCGCGACGCCCAGCCCTCGCTCTGCCCGAGCTCGTGCGCCTCCACCGCCCGCTCGGCGGCGACGACGTAGTGCTCGCGGGCGCGTTCGGGCGCGCCGCCGCTCTCGAAGTGGGCCGCGAGCAGGCTCGGCTCGGCCCCGCCGCGCGCCTCGAGCCACTCGCCCGCGAGCCGGTGCCCGAGCTCGCGATCGTCGCGCGTGAGGGTCTCGTAGGCGGCGTCGCGGACGAGCGCGTGGCGGAAGACGATCTCGCCGGGCGCCCCCTTGCGCGCGCGCTCGACGACCTCGGCGGCCACGAGCTCGGTGACCCAGTCGACGCCGGGCGCGGTCATGCGCACCGTGCTCGCGGCGAGCGGCGCCGGCGCGACCTCGGCGGCGAGGAGGTGCGCGACGCCGTCGGGGTGGAAGCGCTCTCCGAAGATGCTCGCCATCCGCAGGGCGCGACGCCCGTACGCCGAGAGGCCGTCGAGCCGCGCCTGCACGGTCGCGAGCACGGTGTCAGGGAGCGCGTCGCCCGCGCCTTGGGAGACGGCGCGAACCAGCTCCTCGAGGAAGAAGGCGTTGCCGTCGGCGCGCTCGATCACGCGCGCGAGGGTCGCCTCGGTGGCGCGATCGCCGAGGATCTCTCGCGCGATCCGCTCCGCAGCGGCGCGGCCGAGGCGGGCGAGGCGCACCCACGACAGCCCGCGGTCGGCCCACAGGCGCGGGTGCTCGTCCGCGATCTCGGGGCGCGCCATCGCGAGCACGAGCCACGGGGACCGATCGAGCGCGCCGAGGGCGGCGTCGATCAGCTTGAGGCTCGCGGCGTCGGCCCAGTGGAGGTCGTCGAGCACCATCACGAGCGGCGCGCGCCGCGTGAGCGCCTCGACGAACGAGACGAACGCCTCCTGGAGGCGAGCGCCCATGAGCACCGGGTCGCGCCGCGCCGCGCGAAGCTCCTCGCTCTCGTTCGCGAGCGGCACGCGGGCGATCTCGGCGAGGAGCTCGATGGTGTCGGAGCGCGCGTCGTCGCCGAGATCGGCCCCGAGGACGTCGCAGAAGCGCTCGGCCGCGCGCGCGTCGCCGGCCGCGAACCCGGCGCGGTCGCGGAGGGCGGCGCCGACGAGGGCGAAGGGCGCGTCTTTGCTGCCGATTTCGGCGCGGGCGAACAGGATCGCGGGCTCGCGCTTCGCGGTGACCCGCGCGAGCACCTCGTTGAGCAGGCGGGTCTTGCCGAGGCCCGCGGGGCCGGTGACGAGCGCGGCCCGCGGCGCGCCCTCGTCGAACGCCTCCTCCGCCAGCGCCTCGAGCTGCGCGAGCTCGCGGTCTCGGCCGACGAAGGGGGTCGGCCGGCCGAGGACGGTCCGGACCGTCGCCGGGCGCTCGCGCTCGCCGACGAGCTCGCGCCGGCCGTCGATCTCGCGGACCTCGAAGCGCGCGGCGACGAGCTCGCTCGTGGTCTCGTCGAGGACGATCGCCCCCGGCGGAGCTCGGGAGAGCAGCGCCGACGCGCGCTCCACCACCTCGCCGACGGGGACCGCGCCCGTCGCCGAGCCGCGACCGGTCACGACCACGAGGGGCGTCGCGCCGAGCACGGGCCGGAGGGCGAGCGCGATCCGCGCCGCCTCGAGCGCCTGATCGGTGGCCACCCGCGAGCCCTGGACGACGACCAGCGCCGCGTCTCCGGCGAGCACCTCCACCCGCGCCGCGAACCCCGAGAGGCGCGCGCGGAGCAGGGCGCCGAGCGAGTCCTGCTTGCCCACCGCGACCGTCGCCGTCTCGGCGTCGGCGTGGCCGGCGAGAATGATGCAGTATACACGCTGTTCGTCGCGCCCGATGAGCGACGGAGGCATCTCGCTCGCGCGCCGGCGATCGGGCTCCCCCGCCTCGAGCTCCGCGAGCACGGCCTCTCCGCCGTCGGGGCGCGCGTCGCGATCCTTCGCGAGCATGCGCAGGACGAGCCGCTCGAGCCACGACGGGACGTCCGGCCTCAGCGTGCGCAGCGGGGCGGCGGGCTCGAGGAGGATCTTCGCGAGGACGGCGAGGAGGTCGAGGCCCGTCCACGGCGGGGCTCCGGCGACGCACTCGTGCAGCAGGCAGCCGAACGCGAAGACGTCGGCGCGCGCGTCGATCTCCCGCTGCCCGCGCGCTTGCTCGGGCGCCATGTAGAACGGGGTGCCGACGAGCATCCCCGTCTGGGTGAGGGCGTGGCGCGGCCGGATCGGGCGCGCGGTGCCGAAGTCGAGGAGCTTGGCCTGGGCGACGTCCCCGCCCGGGAGGTAGACGTTGGAGGGCTTGAGGTCGCGGTGGACGAGCCCGCGGCCGTGGGTGGCGGCGAGGGCGGCCGCGATCCGGCGCGCGAGCGCCAGCGCGTCGGTGACGTCGAGGCTCCCGCGGGCGAGCCGCGAGGCGAGGTCCTCGCCCTCGAGCCACTCCATCGCGAGGTAGGGCTCGGTCCCGAGCGTGCCGTGCGCGACGTATTCGACGATGGCGGGGTGGGCGAGGCCGCGGAGGATCTCGACCTCACGGAGGAAGCGGTCGTTCAGCTCCGGCGACGGGTCTCGCACGACCTTGAGCGCGACCGCCCTGCCGCTCTGGCCGTCACGGGCCAGGTAGACCGCCCCCATGCCGCCCTCGGCGACCGCGCGCTCGATCGTGAAGCGACCGTCGACGACCGTCCCCGGATCCAAGGCCAACACCATAGACGCGAACGCCGCCGAGGGGGAGGGGGCGGCCCCCTGCGCACGGGCGAGGGTGCGTCAGGCCTTACGCACCCTCCGCCGCTCGCGCCCGGCGGCGCCGCGCCGCGCGCGCGGGCGCGCGAATTCGAAAGGAAAATGGGCCGGCGGGTGGACGGACGGGGACTTTCGGGTTAACTGCCAGCCCACGATGCTGCCGAAGAACTCCGCCGACTACCGCACCATCCTCTGGGCCCTCGCGATGCCCGTGGTGATGCTCGTGCAGTTCCGGGACCCCTCGCTCATCAAGTACATGTGGCCGCTCGGCTGCTACATGGCGCTCGCCGCCGGTGTCATCGCCCACAACCATCTGCACACGCCGACGTTCCACGGCAAGCGGATGAACCAGTTCTTCGGGACGTGGCTGTCGATCTTCTACGGCTACCCGACGTTCGCGTGGATGCCGACCCACAACCTGAACCACCACAAGTACTTGAACAAGGCCGGCGACGCGACCATCACCTGGCGCTACGGCAACAAGAACACGGTGTGGATCGCGGCGACCTACTTCTTCGTGTCGAGCTACTACCAGAGCGGCCCGATCAAGGAGTACATCCGCAAGGCGAAGCAGAACAACCCGAAGCTCTACCGCCACATCATGACGCAATACGCGGTCTGGGGCGGCACCTACGTCTGCTTGATCGCGCTCGCGATCGCGTGGCACGGCCCCGTGACCGGCATCTACACGGTGGGCCTCGCGACGGGCCTCCCGGTGTTCTTCGCGCTCTGGACGATCATGCTGTTCAACTACATGCAGCACGTCCACACCGACCCGTGGTCGGAGCACAACCACTCGCGCAGCTGGACGGGCAAGATCGTCAACTTCTTGCTCTTCAACAACGGCCTCCACGCCGTGCACCACGAGCACCCGAACGCGCACTGGAGCGAGCTGCCGAAGTACCACGCGGAGATCGCCGACAAGATCGATCCGCGGCTCATCGAGCCCAGCGTGTTCCGCTGGTTCTTCGTGCGCTATTTCCTCGCCACGTTCATCCCCAGCTTGCAGACGCAGCAGGTCGGGCGCGCGCCGTTCGATCCGCCGGACGGCGAGCTCGTCGTCGAGACCGCGTCGGTCGACGCGCTCGACGCCGGCAGCAACGTCGCCCGCGTGTGAGCCCGGCCCACCAGCGCGTTCACGAGGCGCGCGCGGCTCGCCCTCAGGCCGCGCGGATGACGAGCGCGACGTGGGCGAAGAGGCACGCGCTCGCGACGAGCACCGCCGCGTGGAACACCTCGTGGTAGCCGAAGACGCGCGGTGACGGGTCGGGGCGCTTGAGCGCATAGACGAGGGCGCCGAGGCTGTAGATCGCGCCGGCGGTCACGAGCATCGCGACGCAGGTACCTCCGACCACGGGCGCGCGCTGGATGACCTGCCCCGTGCCGACCCACCCGAGGACCACGCACACGAGCGCGGTGACCCACTTCGGCGCGTGCGCCCACGCGAGCGACTTCACCACGCCGACGAGGGCGCCGCCCCACATCACCCAGAGCGCGCCGTGCCCGCCGCTCTCGGACGGCACGAGCGCGAAGAGCGGCGTGTAGCCGCCGGCGATGAGGATGAAGATGGCGGCGTGATCGGCCCGGCGCATCCGCGCGCGCGCGGCCGGCTTCCAGTCGATGCGGTGGTAGAGCGCGCTCGTGCCGAGGAGCAGCATGAGGCAGGCCCCGAAGACGCCTGCGGCCACGCGCGCGTCGGCGCGGCCCGTCTTCGCGACCAGCACCGCGGTCGCGATCGCGGCGACGAAGAAGCCGATCTCGTGCGACCAGCCGCGCAGGCGCGGCTTCACCAGAGGGGCGGCTTCGGGGGAGACGGCAGACATCGGCGGGGGAGGAGTGGACTAACCCATCCCCCGCCGGTCGCGGTCATTTCCTCGTCAGGACGCTCACCAGGGGAACCACTCGCGCGGCACCTTCTGCCACGCCGTCGGGCGGCGCGGGTCGTTCTCGGGCAACACGAGCGAGCCCACGAAGTCGGCGTGCTCGTACACGCTGCCGATGGATCGCGAGATGCTGTCGAGGTCGATGTCGCTCACGACGCCGTTGCTCGTGGCCTTGTAGAACTGCACCGTGATGCGAACCGGGAAGCGTGTATCGCGCACGAGCTTGAGGTTCCGACCCTCGTTGTAGGGGCCGAGGTTCGGGCCGTGGCCGAGCACGGCCTGCTCCACGTCGCTCGACTCCATGGCGGCGCCGGCGGCGGCGGCGGGCGGGGCGGCCGACGGCTTGGCGCCGCCCTTGGCCATCGGCGCCGGCTGCGGCGCGCTGGGCAACACGCCCCCGAAGTGCCCGCGCTGCGCGTGCACGAGCGGGACCTGCACGAGGAAGAGCATGTCAGCGCCCTTCTGGAGCGCGCTCTTGTCGTCCTCGGTCTTGGGGCCGCCCTGCGCGGCGATGCGGTTCTCGACGTCGCTCTTGCGCTCGGCGGTGAACGCCGACCGCTGGCCCTTGTTGTTGAAGTAGAGCTCCTGCCCGCGCCCGCCGCCGGCCGAGTCTTCGGGGCGGTTCTCGATCACCGACACGCTCGTGCCCTGCCGGGTGACGAGGATCGAGAGGACGGCCGGCGAGCCTGGCGCCGACTGGTAGTTGAAGAGCGCGGGGTTGAACTCCGCCTTGCCCGTCTTCGGGATCGGCAAGAACACCGCCTGGGCGCTGACGAGGAAGTGGGTGTCGCGGCTCGCGAGCAGGTTGCCGTCGCCGAGGATGCTGTCGGGGATGCTCGCGAAGCGCTTCACGTTCTTGAGCACGTCGGTGAGCGGCACCGTCTCGAGCGCGCCTTGGCGGGTGTGGTTGCCGGTGCGGACGAAGAACTTGTCGGCGGGGACGTCGCCCGTCTTGTCGACGAAGTTCGGCGGGCGGATGACGGGCATGAGCGTCGCCCGGAAGCCTTGTTGGGGATCGCGCTCGCGGACCTGCAGGGTGAGGTCCGAGATGTTCGGGCCGAGCGAGGAACCCTGCGCGCGGCCGGTGTCCTCCCACATCACGTTGACGAGGGCGAGGTTGCGGCGGCGCACCCGCGCCTGGAGGTCCGAGTCCGAGACCATGTTGCCGACCTTGGCGACCACGGCCCGATATTCGGCGGCGGTGTCGCGGTCGCGGATGCCCCAGTCGCCGTCGCCGTCGCCGGCGGTGGGCTTGGGCCCGGTCTCGCCGTCGGTCGCGACCGGCGTGCCCTTCGGGTCTTGGGCGACCGGCTTCTCGACCGGCTCCTTGACGACGATGATCTTCTCTTTGCCGCAGCCGGTGACGGCGAGCAGGAACGCGGCGCCCAACCAAACCCTCTTCATTCGCGAGACCTCCGGGATGTTTCGAGTGACGCACGACACAACGGCTTCGGTCTACGGCCCTTACGCGCTATTTTTCGGAGCGCGCTCGAACCGGCCAGCGCCGGGGCCGCGCCCCTCCTCCCCATGACGAAAAAGTGGCTTATTCCGGCAATTTGCGCGCTCGTTGCCGTGGTCGTCGTGGCGATCGTCGTCTTCACCCCGACCGAAGAGGATCGGGTGAAGCAGGCCGTGACGCGCTTCGCCAGGGTGGTCGAGCCCCGGCCCAACGAGAACCCCGCCTTCGCGCTCGGCCGCATCAACGACACCTTCAAGGAGGTCTTGGACGACCGGGTCGAGATCGCGGTGCCCGAGCTGCCCGAGATCCCCGCCGATCGGAAGTCGCTGGCGCAGCTCGCGATGCAGGGCGGCGCGCGCTACGGCGAGGTGTCGATCGAGGTCAGCGACGTGCGGGTGAAGATCGACGAGGGCAAGACGCGAGCGCAGGTCGACTGCGTGGCCGAGCTTCGCGAGAAAGGCGGCCAGGGGAGGCGCGACCGGCGCCGGGTGTCGTTCGGGCTTAGAAACGGCGACCGCTGGCGGATCACGTCGATCCACGTAGCCACGAGCGGGGGAGAGTAGTACGAGCGTCGCCGATGGCTACTCTCAAGGGAAAGACGCTCTACATCACGGGTGCGAGCCGCGGCATCGGCCTCGCGATCGGCCTCCGGGCCGCCAGGGACGGCGCGAACGTCGTCGTCGCCGCGAAGACCGCCGAGGCCCACCCCAAGCTCCCCGGCACCATCTACAGCGCCAAAGAGGAGATCGAGAAGGCCGGCGGAAAAGCGCTCGCTTGCGTGGTCGACGTCCGCAACGAGGAGCAGGTCGCCGAGTCGGTCGAGCTCGCGGTCAAGACGTTCGGCGGCATCGACATCCTCGTCAACAACGCGAGCGCCATCAGCCTCACCGGCACGCTCGAGACGTCGATGAAGCGCTACGACCTCATGCACTCGGTCAACACCCGCGGCACGTTCGTGTGCTCGCAGGCGTGCCTGCCGCACCTCCTCAAGGCCGAGAACCCGCACATCTTGAACATCTCGCCTCCGCTCAACATGGAGGAGCGGTGGTTCGCGGGCCACGTCGCCTACACGATGGCGAAGTTCGGGATGAGCATGTGCGTGCTCGGCATGGCGGGCGAGTTCCGCGGCCGCGGCGTCGCCGTCAACGCGCTCTGGCCGAAGACGGTCATCGCGACCGCGGCCGTGCAGAACCTCCTCGGCGGCGACGACATGGTCGCGCGCAGCCGCAAGCCCGAGATCATGGCGGACGCCGCGCACGTCGTCTTCACGACGAAGAGCCGCGAGCTGACCGGTCGTTTCCTCATCGACGAGGAGGTCCTCCGGGGGGCCGGCGTCACCGACCTCGAGCGCTACTCGTTCGTGCCCGGCGCCGAGCTCGCCCCCGATTTCTTCGTGTGACGTAAATCGCGGAAAATTTTGGGGAATTTTGCGAGGGCGCGCAAGCTTCGCGCGCCCTCGCCGCGCGTGGCACGGATCACGCAAAGATCACGCGCCTCGCGGGGTGGATCGTGCTGGCGCTTTTTCGAATTCGCGCTAGACCGAGCCGCGTCCGCAGAAGCTCTTCGCGTGCTGGCCCTCGCCAGCCCACGCTTGCTTCGTCTCCGCTCTTGCTCGACTTCGACGGCGCCGCGCCGCGGAGCGAGGTGGGAGTCTCAGCTTCGTCTCTCCATGCCCCGGCACGTTGCGGGTGTCGTATCCGTCTGCCAGCTGCAAACTCCACGAAACGCACGCGAAAACGTTCATTGCCGAAAACTGTGCCCTCTTGCGCGTCCTCGTGCATTGGGTCAAAGATGCGCCCGACCATGAAATCAACGCCTCAGAAGAATCAACCCCGCACCACGGTGCGCCGCGCCACGCCCGATCGGCGTAGCGACGCCGCGCGCGCCATGGTCGGCGAGCGGCGCGAGATGGATCGCCGCGGCGTGGCCAAGTCCATGGTCGACGCCTTGTCCGACATCCTGCAGTGGGAGCGCGAGAGCGAGCGCCGGCTGCGCGTCTCGAGCTGAACGAAGTCACCCGCGATAAGGCCCCAGCGAAGCCCTCGGAGGAAGTAGTCGTGAGAAGGTTGGCGCTCGTCGGGGGGATCGCGTGTGCGTTCGTCGTGTGGGCATGCGCCCAGGGTGGCAGCTCCGCCGACGAGATCTTCACCGAGGCGCCCCTCGACGCGTCCGTCATGCCCGACGAAGACGCGGGCAAGCTCCCGACGAGCTCGACCGAAGACGCGGGGAAGGACTCGGGCGCGCCGAAAGACGCCGGCTCCGAGGCCGCGCCCGTCGACGCAGGGTGCACCGGGAAGATCGTCATCAACGAGCTCAAGAACGACGGCGCCACGGGCAGCGACGAATACGTCGAGCTCTACAACCCGACCAGCTGCAACGTCGCGTTGAACGGCTTCAAGCTGAACTACTCGTCTTCGGCCGGCTCCGCGCCGTCGACGCTGATGACGTTCACCGCGTCGCACTCGATCAAGGCGGGCGGCTACTTCGTCGCGGCGGGGAGCACCTTCACCGGCCCCAAAGACGCGACGTGGGCGAGCGGCGGCCTCGCGGCAGGCGGCGGCCGGGTCGGCGTGGTGGACGCCGCCGACAAGCTCGTCGACTCGGTGGCCTACGGGACGCTGACGGGCAACACGACGTACATCGAGGGCCCGATGCCGGTGCAGCTCTCCCACGGCGCTCCCGCGCCGGCGAGCAACAAGACCATCGGCCGCAAGCCCGACGGCAAAGACACCGACAACAACTCGGTCGACTTCGCGCTCCTCACCGCGCCGACCCCGGGCGCGGCGAACAACTGACGGGCCCGCGTCGCGCGACGCGTCCGTGTCAGGCGCCCTTGCCGGCGCAGAGCGGCGACTCGTTCGGCTTCGGCGAGGCCTCCCACTCGGCCGGCGTGCGCGAGGTGATCGCGAGCGCGTGCAGGCGTCCGGCGAGCTCGTTGGCGAGGGCCTGGTAGACCATCTGGTGGCGAGCGACGAGGGCCTTGCCCTCGAACGCAGGGGTGACGACGACGACGCGGAAGTGGCTCTCCGCGCCCTTCTTGCTGCTGTGTTGCTTGCTCTCGTTCGTCACCTCGAGGTGGACGGGGGCGAGGGCGTCACGGAGCTTCTGGGTGATGGTCTCTTCGAGCGACACCCCGAGATGATAGCTCAGTCCCCGCGCACGTCGATGATGAGCTCGAGGCTCGCCCGCGACGGCGTGCGCACCACCGACCCCTTGCCGAAGCCGATGATCTCGAGCATGCGCTCGATGTACGCGACGAGGCGCACGCGCGTGACCTCCTCCCGCGAGCCCCACCCGTCGAGCTTGGCGCGGACGCGCCACGGCGGAGTGCCGCCGATGGTCCACTCGCCGCTCGTCTGGTAGCGCCGCCAGAACTCGGCGTATTTCTGGATGAGGACCGTCGGCGAGGCCATCCGCAAGAACAGCCGATGCACGGTGGTGAGGTCGCCCTCGGCCGAGAAGCGGCCGAGGGCGCGCATGGCCTCGTCGCCCCCGAGCGCGTCGGCGAGGGCGACGTGGACGCGGTCGTAGAGGCCGATGGGGTACCAGCCGGCGCTGATGACGCCGGCGAGCGTCTCGCGGTCGGCGGGGCCGAGGCGACCGACGACCTCGTCCCAGCCGCCGGCGCGCGCGCGTTCGGCGAAGGCCTTGGCGTTGACGACGACCAAGCCCTTGAACTCGCCGGCGGCCGGCGAGGGCGACGACCCCTCCGCGCTCACGCCCCGAGCCTAACACCGCAACCCGGGAGATCAGCCGGCGATGTAGCTCTTCATGCGCCGGTGCTGGGACGGAAGCCGGAGCTTGCGCAAAGCCTTCGTCTCGATCTGGCGGATGCGCTCGCGGGTGAGCGAGAAGCTCTCGCCGACCTCCTCGAGGGTGTGGTCGCGCGGCTCGTCGATGCCGAACCGCATGCGCAGGATCTTCTCTTCGCGAGGCGAGAGCGTCTTCAGGAGCTGGCGGGTCTGCTCCGAGAACTTGAGCTGGGCGTAGGCCTCGTCGGGCGACTGGCCGTGCTCGTCGGGGATGAACTCGCCGACGTGCGACTCGCCGTCGCTGCCGATCGGGGTCTCGAGCGAGATCGGCTCCTTCGCGATCTTCATGACCGCGCGCACCTTCTCGACCGGGATCCCCGTCGACTCCGCGAGCTCGTCGGGGGTGGGCTCCCGGCCGAACTCCTGCAAGAGCGAGCGGCTCATGCGCGTGAGCTTCTGCAGGCTCTCGTACATGTGGACGGGCACGCGGATCGTGCGGCCCTGGTCGGCGATGGCGCGCGAGATCGACTGCCGCACCCACCAGGTGGCGTAGGTGGAGAACTTGTACCCGCGGCGGTACTCGAACTTGTCGACCGCGCGCATGAGGCCGATGTTGCCCTCCTGGATCAGGTCGAGCAGCTGGAGGCCGCGGTTGACGTGCTTCTTCGCGAGCGAGACCACGAGGCGCAGGTTGGCCTCGACGAGCTCACCCTTCGCGCGGTCGGCGTCGCGCCGGCCCTCTTCGAGGGTGCGGGCGGTGCGGTCGACCGCCTTCTTGGTGACGGCGTCGAGGGTGGGCAGGCGCTGGCGGAGCTTCTTCGCGATGCGGTCGGTCACCGAGCGATCGAGGCGCACCTCTTCGAGCTCGGCGAGCACCTTCGCGCGGAGCTCGGCGTACTTCAGCTTGCCGAGCTTCTTGGCGTAGAGGTCCTTCTCCGGGCGCTTGAAGATGCGCGCGAGCTTGTGGACGGTGGCCTCGTCGAACGCCTCTTCGTCGTCGATGTTGCGGGCGACGTCGCGGGCCTTGAGCTTGCCGCGGAGCATCGCGTCCGCGACGGCGCTGAGCTCGGCGCACGCCTCCGGCGAGTCCACGATGGCGTAGAGGATCTTCTTCTCGCCGCCTTCGATGCGCTTGGCGAGCTCGACCTCGCCCTCGCGGGTGAGGAGCGGCACGCGCGCCATCTTGCGGAAGTAGATGTCGACCGCCTCCGCCGCCTCTTCGGGCTCGGGCTCACGCGTGACCGGGGCGCTGGACAGTCCCGTCGGGGGCGGCGGGAGCGATTCGGTCTCGACGTCGTGCTCGCTGTCGCGAGCCTCGGCGGCGGCGCCGTGGGGGCCATGGGAGGAGGGGGACGGCTTCTTCAAGGCGGTGGACTTCTTCAAGGGGAGGCTCGCGGTCGTGGCTGGGTCGGCGCGCCCTCACCACGGTTGAGGATGGCGCGCTGCGAAAGCGGTGCGAGAAGGGGCGGGGACGAGGACGAAGACGGGGACGAGGACGAGGACGGAGCAGAAACGGGAACGGGAACGGGAATGCGACGCAGCGTGAGGGCGGGAGAGCGGAGGGCCTCTCCAATGGACGATCGAACGGCGGAGAAGGTTTCAACTGACATCGGCCGGCAAAAAAGACCCTGCGGGCAAACGCAAAGTCGAGCGGGTCTGTTCCGGCGTCTGTTCTGCTTGCGTGGGCGCGATAAAACCGCTAGTAGCGGAGGTTTGCCTCTTGGATCCTGGCACGCGCCAGGGGTTGGGGCCAATTTGACGAGAGGCTCCTGCCAATCTGGGTCCGCGGCACCCCTCGTGCAAGGGCGCCGGATGCACAGGCTGAGCCGTTCGTCAAACGAGACGCAGCGGAGCCGGGCCCGATTCCAGCGCGTTTTTGAGGCGTTGGATGTAGGTGGCCCTGGGGACGTTCACGCAACCCAGCGACAAGAGGTGCGGGTTCATCACCTGAACGTCGAACAGCGAGAAATCGTTCGCCCGGAGGCAGCCGACGAGGGACGCGAACGCGATCTTGGAGGCGTCGGTGCGCTTGTGGAACATCGACTCCCCGGCGAACACGCGGCCGAGCGACAGGCCGTAGATGCCGCCGACGAGCTCACGGCCTCGCGCGCCCCGCTCCCAGACCTCGAGCGAGTGCGCCCACCCGAGCTCGTGCAGCGCGTGATAGCCGGCGACGAGCTCGGGGATGATCCACGTGCTCGGGCGCGTCTCTCCGCAGGCCTGCATGACGCCGGCGAAGTCCTCGTCGAGGGTGATCTCGAAGGGGTGCCGCCGCAGCGTGCGCCGCAAGCTGCGGGACCAGTGGGGCTCGGCTTCGAGGGGGAACACCGCGCGCGGGCTCGGTGAGAACCACGCGACGAGCGGCTGGCCGGACTCGTCGAGCTCGTCGCCGTGGGGCCAGGGGAAGATGCCCGCGCGGTAGGCCGTGAGGATGGTGCCCGGCCGGAAGTCGCAGCCCACCGCGACGACCTGGATGCGTGCGTTCCGTTGCGGATCGGGGAAGCGCACTTCGGTGGGCGGCGGCTCGATCGGCGGGAAGGGGGGCACGCGTCTCTCTCCCGGAAACGTACCACGAGAGCCGCTCCTGTTAGATTGGTGTCGGTGCTGGAGAGCGGCCGGCTCGTCGCAGGGAAGTATCGAATCGAGCGCCTGCTCGGCTCGGGCGGAATGGGCGACGTCTACCTCGCCCACGACCAGTCGCTCGATCGCAAGGTCGCGCTGAAGGTCGTCAAGCGCGGGCGCGGGCAGGGGAGGGAGGCGCGGGCGCGGTTCCTCCGCGAGGCGCGCGTCACCGCGGGCCTGCGCAGCCGCCACGCGGTGACGCTCTACGAGGCGGGGCATACGGAAGAGGGGGACGCCTTCCTCGTCCTCGAGCTGCTCCGCGGCGAGACGCTGGCGCGGCGGCTCGAGCAGGGGAGGCTGCCGAGCGTGGAGGTCGCCCGCCTCGGGATCGAGGCCTGCGAGGCGCTCGCGGAGGCGCACGCCGCGGGGATCGTCCACCGCGATCTCAAGACGGAGAACATCATGCTCGTCCGCGCGCCGAGCGGCGAGGTCGAGGCCAAGCTCCTCGACTTCGGGCTCGCGCGCGACGTGTCCGAGGAGCGCCTCACCCGCACCGGTGCCCTCGTCGGCACCGCGCGGTCGATGTCGCCGGAGCAGGTGGAGGCGGCCGAGGTGACCGCGGCCTCGGACGTCTGGTCGCTCGGCGTCGTGCTCTACGAGGCGCTCTCGGGCCGCGCGCCGTACGCGGGCGCGACCTCCGCCGACGTCATGGCGAACATCGCGTCGCGCGCGCCCGAGCCGCTCGCGCCGCTCTGCCCCGACGCCCACCCCGAGCTCGTCCAGGCCATCTCCGCCTGCCTGTCGAGGGCGCCCGGGGACCGCCCGACGGCCGAGGCCCTGCGCGCGCGCCTCCTCCCGATCGCCCCGCGCGTGACGCGCGCCGCCGACCCGCCGGCGCCGCCCGCGGGCGTCGCTCGGCGCCGAAGAGGTATCTCGACAGGGATAGTCCTCGGGCTCGCGGCGCTGGCCGCGGTCGCGGTGGTGGGAGGGGTCATCGGCTTGCTCGTCGTCCTCACCGCGTCGCCGGCGCGCCTCGTCGCCTCGGCCTCGGTCGCGCCGCCCACCGCGGAGGTCGTCGCGACGTCCGCCCCCAGCGTCGCCGAGACCGCTCCGGCGCCGTCGCTCGCCGAGAGCGCGGCCCCCGGCGCCCCGACCTGCGAGTGCAAGGCGCAGGGTGGACCGAGCCTCTGCGCGCAGCCCCAGCCGCCGATGTGCGCGTGCGCGGACGGCGGCAGGATCCTGTGGGACACCGAGGCCGCCGCTCGGGCAAACGACGGCAAGTACCAGAACGTCGCGGCCTCGCCGACGCGCCCCGGCGCCGAGGGCGCTCGGTGCGAGGGGTGGCTCTCGATGGGCGGCGCCGCGACGAAGACCCTCGGGGTCCTCGAGTGCTCGGTGTGCTCGAAGCCGACGCGCACCAAGGCGCAGCCGGGAGCGGCGTGCCGCGGCTATCACACCAACGGGATGCTCCTCGACGGGCGCTGGGCCTGCGAGGCGGCAGGGCCGCCGCAGGGCGCGCCCGCGATGACCGGGCCGCTCTGCGAGTGCCGCAGCGGCTCGGGCCTC
>JAEUKG010001225.1 GCA_016794325.1 Myxococcales bacterium
GCGCTCTTCAGCTCGTCCATCCGCTTCTGGTGGCGCGCCTTCTCCTTCTCGATCGCGGCCTCGGTGCGCTTCACGACGGCGTCCTTCTTCGCCACCTTCGCGAGGTGCTCGACGCGGTGGAGCCGCGCCATGCGGGCGGCGTGGACGCGCATCTCCGCGCGCACCGCGGGGACCTTGAGGCCGGGGCCGTACTTGGCCTTCATCTCCTCGAGGTGCTTCTTGCGGCGCTCCTTGCGCTCCTCGCGGAGCTTCTCGCGGTCGGCCTTGAGGGCGTCCTTCGCGTCTTTGGCGGCCCCGCCGTCGTGCGCCTGTCGCGCCTCGCGGAGCTCCTTCTTGTCTTCTTTGACCTTGTCGCGGGCGTCCTTCACGTCGCCTTTGCCGTCGGCGAGGGCCGCCCCCGAGAGGAGCAGCACGGCGCAGATCGTCGCCGCGTAGCGGATGGTTCGAGTCATGTTCCTCCAGCGCCCCCGAGGAGGGGGCCGCGCCATCCTACGAAAACCGAGGTCGCGTCGTGCAAGAATGTTCGCCGCGCGCGCAGCGCTCAGCGCGACACCATGTAGACCGTCGTGTATTCGTAGTCGCCCGGGGGAAGCGGGATTTTCGCGAGCGCCCTGGCGCAGCAAGGCAAGGGCACCGCGTCCGGGTAAGCGACGCAGCTCGTCGACCCTCCCGGTCGGAGCACGGCGGAGACGTACTGGATCGAGGCCGGCGAGGCCGCGACGCACCCGCCGATCTCCCCCTCGGCCGCGGCGATGGCGCGGTGGATCCCGTCGTACGTCTCGCCGTCGTGCCCCTTGTCCGGGACGTTGTTCCCGAGGCCGTACATCGTGACCCGCGGCGCCTTCGGCGCGGCCTTCACGACGCGCGCCGACGACGCGGGGGGCGCCGCGGTGATGGTGGGTGTGCTCGCGCTGGGGGCGAGCTCTCGGGGGCCGACGAGCACGCGCATCGCGCCGTCGCGCCGGCGCGCTGGAGCGGTCGTCGTGAGCGCGGCCGCCGTGCCGATCAGCGCGCTCAGGAGGACGCCGCCCGCGACGAGCACCGGAGCCCGCCACCGGCGCCGCGGTGGCTGCCTCGCGCTCTCGCCGTGAGCCTCGGCCGGGCGGACGGCTGGCCGCTCGCGCGGCAGATCGGGGAGCGCCGCCAGCATGTCCACGGCGCTCGCGAAGCGCGCCGTGGGATCGCGCGCGAGGGCGCGATCGATCGCCTTCGCGACCTCGGCGGGGACGTGCGGCGCGACCTCCGCGAGCGGCTTCGCGCCGCCCTCCCGCACGCGGATCATGAGGTCGACGCCGGCTCCGGCGAACGGCGGCGCGCCGGCGAGGAGCTCGTAGGCCATGACGCCCACCGCGTAGAGGTCCGAGGCCGGGCTCGGCTCTTCGCCGCGGAGGAGCTCGGGCGCCATGTAGCGCACCGTGCCGAGCAGCTCGCCGGTCTCGGTGAGGCGCGTCGCGTCGACGAGGCGCGCGACCCCGAAGTCGAGGAGCTTCACGGCTCCCTGGGAGGTGACGAACACGTTGGCGGGCTTGAGATCGCGGTGGAGGATCCCGACCGCGTGGGCGGCGGCCAGCGCCTCGAGGATCGATCGCGTGACGGCGACCGCCTCCGGCGCCGAGAGCGCGCCCTCGGCGGCGAGCCGCTGGCGGAGGCTCGCGCCCTGAAGGCGCTCCATCACGATGGCGACGCGGCCGGGCTCCTCGACGAGGTCGTAGACGACGACGACTCCCGGGTGCGAGAGCCGCGCGACGGCGAGGGCCTCGCGGCGGAAGCGCGCGACGGAGGCCGGATCCTTCGCGAGGTCGTCGTGCATGACCTTGATGGCGACCTCGCGCCCGAGGGTCTCGTCGACGGCGAGGTAGACGGCGCCCATGCCGCCTTCGCCGAGGGGCGTCGACACCCGGAAGCGACCCACCGTTTGCCCAGGGCCAAACACGCGCGAACCATCGTATGCGACGCGCGGGATCTTCGCGAAGCGTCGCGCCGCTCGTCAGGGGACGACGTCGAAGTGGGTGAAGACGTCGTAGTCCCCGGGCGGCAGGACGACTTTGTCGAGCACCGCGAGGCAGCACTCGAGCCCGGGGCCGTCGTCGCGCTGCGGCGCCCGGATGCTGCACCTCGAGGGGCCGCCGGGGCGGACGGTGATCGCCAGCGAGCGGATCGGGGTCGGGGTCGCGGCGATGCACGCGGCGATGGCCGGCATCGTGCCGACGATCGCGGCGTGGATGGTCTTCGAGTCCTCCTCGTCGTGGATCGCGTCGCGGCCACCCCCGCCGAGGCCTCGCATCACGAGGCGCACGCGCTTCGGCGCCGCAAGCGTCGGGCCGGCGTCGGCGCGCGCGCTCGCGGTGGCGATCGGGGTCGAAGGCTCGGGCGTGACCGGCCTCGGCTCCTCGCGCGGCGCGCGCGAGCGGAGGGGCGCTTCGCGGCGCGCGACGGGCGCGCTCATCACGAGCGCGACCCCCAGCCCCGCGACGCCGAGGAGCCCGAGGAGGGCCGCGGCGGCCACGAGCGCGCCCAGCGCCCTCGGCCTCGCTCGCGACGACGGAGGCGCCGCCTCGGGGGGGCGCTCGGCGGCGCGCACCACCACGCGCGCGCGCGCCGCCGCCGGGAGCGCGGCGAGCATCGCCTCCGCGCTCGCGAAGCGCGCGGCGGGGTCGCGCGCGAGCGCGCGGTCGATCGCCCTCGCGAGATCCTCCGGGACGTGCGGGGCCACCTCGCCGAGCGGCCGCGCTCCTCCCTCGCGCACGCGGATCATCAGCTCGACCCCGGTCCCCGCGAACGGGGCCGCGCCGGTGAGCAGCTCGTAGGCGAGGACGCCGACCGCGTAGAGGTCCGACGCCGAGCTCGCCTCCTCGCCGCGGAGGAGCTCCGGCGCCATGTAGCGCACCGTGCCGAGCAGCTCTCCGGTCTCGGTGAGGCGCGTCGCGTCGGCGAGGCGCGCGACCCCGAAGTCGAGGAGCTTCACCTCCCCCTGGCTCGTGAGGAACACGTTCGCGGGCTTGAGGTCGCGGTGGAGGATCGACACCGCGTGGGCGGCGGCCAGCGCCTCGAGCACCGCGCGCACGATCGCCACCACCTCTCCAGGCGCGAAGGGGCCGTCGTCGGTCAGCCTCTGCCGGAGGCTCTCACCCCGCAGGCGCTCCATGACGATCGCCACCCGACCCGGCTCCTCGACGAGGTCGTAGACGAGGACGACCCCGGGGTGCGAGAGGCGCGCGACGGCGAGCGCCTCGCGCCGGAAGCGCTGGACGGAGGCCGCGTCCCGCGCGAGGTCGTCGTGCATCACCTTCACCGCGACCTCTCGCCCGAGGGTCTCGTCGACGGCGAGGTACACCGCGCCCATGCCGCCCTCCCCGAGGCGCATCGACACGCGGAACCGACCGACTCGTTGCCCCGGAGCGAGCACGTTCGCTCCATCGTACGCCACGCCGCGAGCCCGGCGCAGCGGTTCCGCGCTCGCCTCCCGGGCGCGAGGGACTCAGAGCGCGTCGTGGGTGAACGGGCGGCCCGCCTCCGACTCGGCGATGCGCTCGCGCACCCAGTCGCCGTGGTCGACGGGGTCGGCGGTCACCTGCACGAGCAGGTCGCCGGAGACGACGCCGACGATCTCGTTCGTGCCGGTGTGGAAGTGCGGCCCCCCCGAGTCGCCGGGGCAGGTGACGGTGCGGAACATCCCGCGCGAGAGGCGGATCTCGCGCTTGCGCTTGTGCTCGTCGCCGCCGCTCGCGCACCCCTCGCCGAAGCGACCGTAGCCGTACACGGTGCGGCTGCCGGAGCTCGGGTAGCGCGCGGCCACGCGGGCCACGGGCAGCGACGCCGGCAGGTCGGCGTCGAGGTGGATCACCGCGAGATCGCGCTCGCCGGGGATCGCCCCGGGGACGCGGAGCCGCGCGCAGGTGTGGAACGCGAAGCGCTGCCACGGCGCCCGGGCGCCGCCGGCGCCGCTCGGGTCGACCGCGAAGACCCCCTTGCACGTGGTGCCGGCCGGCGCCCCCTCGACCGGGGTCGCGCAGTGCGCCGCGGTGAGGATGGTGCGGCGCCCCACCGCGGTCGCTGTACAATACATGCGCCCCTCCTTGAACGTGAGCCGCCCGACCTCGGGGTGCTCGCCGTCGGCCATCGAGTAGGCGCGGAGCTCGTCCTCGGTGGTGTCGTCGGCGTCGGCCTCCTCGGCGGTCGGCGCCGCGCAGCCGACCATCCCGAAGAGGACGAAGGAGGAGAGGGCGAGGGAGCGGGGGAGCGAGGGGAGCATGCCCCGGACCGATGCAGGTAGGATACCAGCCTACATGAGGCCGGTTGAGTGCGTTTGAGAGCGTAAAATCCATAATTGAATCCGCTAGATGGGGCGTTCCTTCCCCAGGGCTTGGATCCCGCAGGACCCCAGGGCAGGATGGTCGCCGTGTTGGGAGAGCTCGACTCGCTGCCGCCGCGCGTGCGCCGGGCCTACGAGATCGCGTTCGACCGGGCGCTCGACCTCATCGCGCCGGCCGTCCGCGCCCGCGGCCTCGCCTACGCGCGCGAGCGCGCCGTCTTGCGCGTGACCGTCACCGAGGCCGGGATCACCGCGGTCGTCCAGGGGACGATGCGCTACACGGTGGAGCTCACGGCGCGCGAGGGGCGCCTCGCGCCGACCTGCGAGTGCCCGGCGTTCCTGCCGCCCGGGTGCAAACACGTGGCGGCGCTCCTCTTCATCCTCGGCGCTCGACCGCGCACGGCGCAGCCCGTCGATCCCTTCTCGATCGAGCGGCCGAAGCCCGCGCACCCCCGCCCCCCGATCGTCGAGGCCGCGGCGACCGCGCCGATCCGCATCTTCGCCAACCGCCTCTCGGCGTACGCCGGCGTCGCGCTCCCGGCGCCGACCAGCGGCTGGCGCACCCTCGGCTCGGTCTGGGACGCCCGAGGCCCGAGCGACGAGCGGCTGGTCGCGGCCATCGAGCGCCACGGCGAGGAGGTGCTGCGCGTCGTCGACGAGCTCCGCGACTTCCAGCCGGCGGTGAGCCACAGCTTCGGCGAGCCCTACGGCGACTTCTACGAGCTGCTCGCCGATCGCTACCGCGAGCGGGCGCGGCACGCGGTCCTCACCGAGAACGTCCCCGGGCCCCTCGACGAGCGCCACCCCGGCTTCTCGTTCCGCTACGTGGCCGCGAGCAGCCTCTTGTCGGTGCGCGAGGAGCGCTCGGCGCTCGGCGTCACGCCGCTCGCGCTCGACATCACGGTCCCGCTCGAGCCCGGCGACCCGATCCACGTCTACCCGCCCGCCACCGGGGCCGACGCCGTGGTGTGCGCGTGGGAGCTGTTCGCGCTCCGCCGGCTCCTCCTCGAGCTCGTCGAGCCGACCTCGGACGCGGTCAAGGGCCTCGAGCGCGAGCTATCTCGTCCCGGATGGTCGCGGGTGCTCGATCGGCTCACGCCCCCGAAGGCCGCCAAGGACCGCCCCGCCGCCGACGCCGAGAACTCGTTCGTCGTCGCCGCGCTCGCGGGGCGCTTCGACGTCCTCGCGCGCACCCGGCGCGCGGGCACGGACACCAAGTGGAAGAACGTCGCCCTCGCCGCGCTCGCCCAAGGCACGGCGCCGGCGACCGCGCTCGAGCGGCGCATCGCGCGGCTCGCGGTCGCGCGCTCCGGCTCCGGCCCGAACCGCGGCTCGAGCTTCGAGGCCGGCTCCCCGCTCGGGCACGAGCTCCTCTCGCTCCTCGCCGAGCACCCTCGCGTCTCCGGCTTCTCGCGCGACTCCGAGGTCGACGCCCCGCTCCGGCTGTTCGTCGGCGAGCTCTCCTTGGCGCTCGACGTCTCGCCCGCCGGCGCTGCCGAGGTCGTGTTCCGCGTCGGCCAGGCCGAGGTCCCGCCGGCGGTCTTCGAGGGCTCGCTCGACCGCGGGGCCTCGACGTGGTGGGGCTACTCCGGCGGCGACGTGCTCGCCTCCATCCTCGTGCCCAAGGAGCTCCAGCCCTGGCTCGAGGCCCGCATCGACGCGCCGGCGTCGCTCAGCTTCCCGTCCGACGCGCTCAAGGAGCTCGTGGATCGCGTGGGCCCGCTCGCCCAGCGCGGGCTCGTCGAGGTCCCCAAGGTCGCCCTCGGCGCCGAGCTCGCGTTCGAGCCCCAAGCCGCGCTCCGCGTCGAGTGGATGCCCGAGGGCTCGGCGACGTTCGAGATGCTCGTGAGCCCGCACCCGGCGGCGCCGCTCATCGAGCTCATGGACGGCCCGACGCTCTACGCCTTCCAGGAGCGCGGCCGCCGGGTGTTCGTCGAGCGCGATCTCGCCGCCGAGCTCGCCGTCCTCTCCCGGGCCCGCGACGCGATGCCCAAGGAGGTCCTCTTCGATCCGAGCTCGCCGCGCCGCGGCTTCACCGAGGGCCCGGCCGAGAGCCTCGCCCTCGTCGAGCACATCCGCTCCGCGAGCCCGCCCCTGCGCGTCGAGGTGCGCCGCGGCGCCCCCCCCGCGCTCCGCCGGTGGGACGACTCGACGCAGCGCATCGCGGTGACGCGCGAGGGGACGTGGTTCGCGGTGCGCGGCGACGTCCGCGTGGGCGACCGGTCGATCACCCTCGGCGAGGTCCTCGACGCCGCGCGCTCCGCGCGCTGCTTCGTGCCCGTCGGCGACGGCGCGTTCCTCGAGATCCCACCCGCCGTGCAGGCGCGGCTCGCGCCCGTCGCCGCCGCCATCGACCTCGGCAAGGTCACGAAGGAGGGCGGCCTCGTCCACGACGCGTTCGCCGAGGTCCTGGTGGAGGCCGAGTCCGCGTTCCGGCAGCGGCAGGGGCTCGACCTCGCGGCGCAGGCGGTCGCGCTGCGCGCCGCGCGCGGCGCCGCCATCCGGCCGACCATCGAAGAGGGCCAGCTCCGGCCCTACCAGGTCGAGGGCGCGCGCTGGATGCTCTCGCTCGCGGCGTGGGCTTCGGGCTGCGTGCTCGCCGACGACATGGGGCTCGGCAAGACGGTGCAGACGGCGGCCGTGCTCCTCGCGCGCGCTTCGCTCGGGCCCGCCCTCGTGGTCGCGCCGGCGTCGGTCTCCTCCAACTGGCGCGCCGAGCTCGCGCGCTTCGTGCCGAGCCTCCGCGTCCGCTGGCTCAACGAGGAGCGCGATCTCGACGTCGCCTCGCTCGGGCGGAGCGACGTCCTCGTGGTCTCGTACGGGCTGCTCGCCAACGACGGCTCGCGCTTCGCGGGCACGCGCTTCGCCACCCTCGTCCTCGACGAGGCCCAGTACCTCAAGAACGCGGGGGCGAAGCGCTCGTCGGTCGTGCGCCGCATCGAGCGCGACTTCACCATCGCCCTCACCGGGACCCCGCTCGAGAACCACCTCGGGGATCTCTACGCCCTCTTCGATCAGGTGATGCCGGGCTTGCTCGGCGGCGCGCACTCGTTCCGCGATCGCTTCCGCAAGCCCATCGAGCAGGGCGACGACAAAGGCCGGCTCGCGGTGCTCGTCCGCCTCGTCGCGCCGTTCTTGCTCCGCCGCACCCGCCGCGCCGTCCTCGAGGAGCTCCCTCCGCTCCAGGAGATCACCCACATGGTCGATCTCTCGGACGAGGAGGCGCGTCGCTACGGCGCCCTGCGCAAGGCCTGCGAGCTCGAGCTCACGACCAAGCGCGAGAAGGGCGAGCCCGAAGCCCAGACGCGCATCGCGCTCCTCGCGGCCCTCACCCGGCTGCGTCAGCTCGCCTGCGACGTGTCGCTCGTCGAGCCCAAGTTCACCGGCGGGTCGACCAAGCTCGACGAGGCCACGTCGCTCTGCGTCGCCCTCGCGGGCGAGGGCAACCGCGCCCTCGTCTTCAGCCAGTTCACCACCCTCCTCGAGCGGGCGCGGGCGCGGCTCGTCGCCGCGGGCCTGCGCGTCGCCTATCTCGCTGGGGATACTCCGACGGTCAAGCGCCGGGAGCTCGTCGACGCCTTCCAGCGCGGCGAGCACGACGTCTTCTGCATCTCGCTCAAGGCCGGCGGCACGGGCATCAACCTCACCCACGCCAACTACGTCGTCCACCTCGACCCGTGGTGGAACCCGGCGGTCGAGGAGCAGGCGACGGCGCGCGCCCACCGCATGGGCCAGACCGAGCCCGTCACCGTGTATCGGCTCGTGTCGCGCGGGACGATCGAGGAGGCCATCCTCGAGCTGCACGCGCGCAAGCGAGACCTCGCGGGCGCCGTCCTCGAGGGGCGCGCCGAGGCCATCGACCTCGACCCCGACGCGCTCCTCGAGCTCGTGCGCTTCCGCGGTCGGGAGAGGTGAGCTGGGGTGCGGGGCTTCCTCCGCCCCCCACACACCGGCAAGCGCGCGAAATCGCCTGGAAAAAAAGCCGGCGGATCGTCTGTCAGAAACTTGAGGGACAATCGTCGAACGGGCCTGGAGGTGCGGGTGTTCTTGCGTCGGGACGAGGTGCGAGCATGACCAACACGGCGCGGACCCTCGGTCCTGCGGCGCTGTCGGCGCGCGCGCTCCGCAGCGCTGGCGACGAGGAGGCGTGGGCGGGCGCGCGCGACGCGCTCGCGGGCGCGCTCCGCAGCGAGGCGCTGCGCGTGCTCGGCATCCACGGCGTGCCCGCGCAGTCGCAAGAGGACCTCGCCCAGGCCCTCGCCGTCACCGTGCTCGATCGCATCGTGCGCGGCCTCGTCGAGCCGGGCTTCGAGGACGGCTACCTGGTCGTCGCCGCCAAGAACCGCGCGCGCGACTTCCACCGCGAGCAGAGCGGCGTGTTCGAGAAGACGACGTCGGTCGACGACGTCGGTCTCGCGGCCGAGGGCGCCGACCCTCACGCCGCGCTCGAGCGCGCCGAGGCGGGGCTCCGCCGTCGCGCCCTCGTCGAGACGGTCTCCCGCGTGCTCGACTCCGCGCCCGCGCGCTACCGCGCGGCGCTCGTCGCCGTCTACATCGAGGGTGTCCCCATCGACTCCCTGGTGGACGACGAGCTCCGGCGCGGCCTGGGAGAGGTGTGCGCCACCCCCGCCAACGAGGTCGGCCCCGACGAGGCGGCGCTCGCGCGCCGCCGCGCGCGGGCGCGGGTCGACAAGCTCCTGCAGCGCGCCCGCGACTG
>JAEUKG010001227.1 GCA_016794325.1 Myxococcales bacterium
AAACCCGAACGCGAACCCGAACGCGAACCCAAACGCGAACGCGAACGCGAACCCAAACGCGAACGCGAACGCGAACGCGAACCCAAACGCGAACGCGAACGCGAACGCGAACCCGAACGCGAACGCGAACGCGAACCCGAACGCGAACCCGAACGCGAACGCGAACCCGAACGCGAACGCGCCCACGCGACCACGCCCGCGCGGCGCGCAGTTCGAACCGGCCCAAGACGGGAGAACGCTTGACGCACGGCGCTTTCGTGGCAAGGTTCACCCCGATGTGCCTCGCCTCCTCGCGCCTCGACCGCTCCTCACGCGATTCACGCGAATCGCGACGGGACGGGTGCGCGCGAGCGGGTAGACGACGAACGAGCTGACGAGCCTCCACGGCTCCGGCCTTCGAGACCCCCTCCGGCTCCCCGCCCGAGGGGGTCTTCGCATTTCGGCCGTCGCGCGCGCGCGGCCCACGACTCGGGCCGGCCCGGCCCGACCACAAGGAGAACAACCCATGGGCAAGGTGCACCTGAACGTCGGAACCATCGGACACGTCGACCACGGCAAGACCACGCTCACGTCCGCGATCACCAAGGTGATGGCGCTCGTGAACGGCGGGCGCGCGCGCTCCCTCGACGAGATCGACAGCGCCCCCGAGGAGCGCATGCGCGGGATCACGATCAACCTCGCGCACGTCGAGTACGAGTCGGCCGCGCGCCACTACGCGCACGTCGACTGCCCCGGTCACGCCGACTACGTGAAGAACATGATCACGGGCGCGTCGCAGATGGACGGCGCGATCCTGCTCGTGGACGGCTCGCAGGGCCCCCAGGAGCAGACCCGCGAGCACGTGCTCCTCGCGCGCCAGGTTGGCGTCGAGCGCGTCGTCGTGTTCGTGAACAAGGCCGACGTCGCGGACCCCGAGCTGCTCGAGCTCGTGGTCCTCGAGGGGGCGGAGCTCACGGCCGCGCACGGCTTCGTCGGCACGCCGGTCGTGGTGGGCTCCGCCCTCCAGGCCATCGTGGCCGTCGACGCGGGCGCGGGCGCGGACGATCCGCGGATCGCCCCCATCCGCGCGCTCGTCGACGCGATGGACGCGCACTTCCCGGATCCGGTCCGCGATTTCGCGGCGCCGTTCTTCATGCCCGTCGAGGACATCTTCACGATCGAGGGCCGCGGCACCGTGGTCACCGGTCGGGTCGAGCGCGGCGTGCTCCCGGTCGGCGCCACCGTCGAGATCGTCGGCCTGGACGAGGGCGGCGCTCCCCGCGCCGTCGTCGTCACCGGCATCCAGTCGTTCCACGTGGATCGGCGGGAGGCCCGGGCCGGAGAGAACGTCGGCTTGCTCCTCCGCGGGGTCAAGCGCGACGAGGTCGCGCGCGGCCAGGTCGTCACCGTCCCCGGCGCGGTCCACCCGCGCACGGCGGGCGCGGCCGATCTGTACGTGCTCGACGCGAAGGAGGGCGGCCGTCACACGCCGTTCGGGACCGGCTACCAGCCGCAGTTCTTCTTCGGCACGACCGACGTCACCGGCACGCTCGAGATCGACGGCGATCTCGCGCGCCCCGGCGAGCACGCGCGCGTGCGGTTCCGTCTCCGTCACCCCGTCGGCATCGTCCCCGGCACGCGCTTCGCGCTGCGCGAGGGCAAGAAGACGGTCGGCGCCGGAGTCGTCACCGACGTCGAGTAGCGAGGCGCGCCTCGCGACTCACCCGAACGGCCGAGCATGGCTCACGTCATGCTCGGCCCGTTCGCGTGCTCACGCGCCGCGCGGCGCGGGCGTCACTGGCAGCCGCCGCCGCGGCAGTCTTTGGTGCACCCCTCGGCCTTCATGCACACCTGCACGCAGTGGCCGCCGGGGCAGCTCAGCTTGCACGTCGCCTGCGTGCCGCAGACCTGGGAGCAGTAGCCGCCGCGACACTCGAGGTTGCACTCGACGCCGTCGCACTCCTGGCGGCAGTTTCCCTTCGTGCACTCCTTGGTGCACAGCGGGCCGTCGTACACGCCGCACGACTGGGTCGCGCCGAGCGGCATCGGGGCCCCCCGCGGGCGCGGAACGAGGCTCACCGCCGCCGGCGGGGTGTTGTTCTCCTGCGCCTGGGCGTCTTTGCCAGCGTCGGCGGGGCCGGGAGGCGTGGCCGACGCCGACGCCGACACCGACACCGACGGGGCGACCCGCGCGGTGTTGTCGATGGCGATCGACCCGGCGTCGAAGTCGCCCTCGCGGGCGACGCAGGTGTCGCAGCCGTTGCTGCAGCCGACGACGAAGACCAAGAGCGAAGCGGCGGACATCCTCGTGAGTCGCATCTCGTGCGTCTCCTTAGCACGAGAGGGAGCTCTTCTCTTCCCCGTCCTCGGCGCGCGGGGGCGCCCCGCCGCACCGGCCCCGGCGCCGGCTCCGCGCCGGATCGAAAGGGCGCTCCGGCCCCGCGCCCTCGGCTAACCGCACGGATTTCCGGGTGAAGAGGCCGACCCCCGCGCTCTGGGTTTTTGATAAGCTCGCTCGAGCGCGGTGGTGCGCGACGCGAGGAGCGACCATGGACTTGAACGATCTCCTGAACGGCCTGATGAAGGACATGCGCGAGGTGTCCGACACCGCGTCCATGATCGGCGAGCCGGTGAAGGTCGGGTCGAGCCACATGGTGCCGCTCCTCGGGGTCACCATCGGCTTCGGAACCGCGACCACCGACGCGAGCGGCAACGGCGCGCGACGCGGCGGCCACGTCGAAGGCGGCGGCGCCGGCGGGACGATGGTCGTCACGCCGCGCGCGTTCGTGGTGGTGGGCGCCGACGGCGTCCCGCAGCTCATCGCGCTCAAGGACGGCAAATACGGGCAGCTCCAGCCCGCGATCGAGCTCGGGCCCGGCGCCGGCAAACCGGCGCTGCCGGGCAGCGGCGGCTCGGGCGGCGAGCGCTGAACGAGGATCGAGGGCGCACGGAGCGCGCGTGCGAACCGTGATGGCGTCGGTCGCCGAGGCCGCGACCGGCACCGCCGCCGCGCCGGGCGGGCTCGGCTGGGGGGCTTGGGTCGCGATCGCTCTCGCGGTCGCGACCGTGGCGAGCATCGCCGCGCTCTCGTGGGTGCTGTTGCGCTCGTGGCGCCTCGAGGCGACGGTGAAGGCGCGGACGCAAGGGCGCATCTCGCTCGCCGCGGGGGCGTCGTTCGCCGGAGTGTCGGCGAGCGCGGCCGCGATCCTCGGCGGTCCGGGCGTCGTCGCCGTCCACTTCCGCTCGCGCGAGCTCTTTCGAAAGACGGCGTCCGAGGTGACGCTCGACGCGCTGC
>JAEUKG010000300.1 GCA_016794325.1 Myxococcales bacterium
CCCACCTACGCGCCGCCCACCCCGAGCGCGAGCGACGACGACGCGAGCAGCCCCTCGTCGGTGACGGCGACGCCGTTCGTGCACCCGTCGGCGGCCGCGGCGAGCGCGAAGACGGCTCCGCCGCCGGAGGCTGGGCCGCCCGCCGCCGACGCCTCCGCCGACGCCGCGACCGACGCCGCCGAGGCAGGACCGTACGACCTGCGCGACCTGCTGCCGGCCCCCGGCCCGGGCCCGCGGCCCGCCGTCAGCGCAGAGCCATGAGCGACACCACCGCGAACCCGCCGCTCTTGGCGTCGATGACCTGCTCGCGCCGATAGCCGCGGGCCTCGAGGGTGATCGCGTGGCGACCCGGCGGCAGGCGGAGGCGCTTGACCACGACCCGCGCCGGCAGCGTCTCCCAGCTCCGCGTGTCGGGGGTGTCGAGGGCGGTGAGCGTGCCCTGCACCGCGAGCGAGGCGAGGATGCCGATGGCGGCGTTGTCGCGCCCGGCGGCCGCGCGCACGCCCTGACCGGCCGCCACCCGCGCGATGAGCCGCGTGATCGCGCTCAGGATCACCTTGCCCTCGATCTTCTTCCACTCGGCGCGCACCTCGCGCGCGACGTCGACGATCTCCTCGACCTGGACGTATTGGCCGTCGACCCGGCACGCGGGGGTCGCGTATTCGCCCTGCCCCGGCGCGAGGGTCGGGAAATTGACCCAGGTGACGAGGCCCTGCGCGGCCAAATCCGTCGCGAGGCGGTGGTCGTGGGGGCTGATGTCGCTCGCCACCAGCGTGAGAGCTAGCCCGATCGGGATACGTTGCGCGATCTTGTGCGGCACCCGCCCGTGGCCGACCACGAGCAGCACGTCCGCCCCCGCGGGCTCCGGCGCCGGCGCCGGGGGCGCCTCGGTCGGGGCCTCGGGCGGCGCCTCGGGCGGGCGCGGGGCGAGCTTGTCGAGCCGCGGCGACCGGTAGCTGCCGCGCGGCAGGAGGCGCGCCGCGCCGACGCGGGCCGCCTCGAAGGGGCCGAAGCGGAGCGCGTCGTCGTAGTAGTGGAGCGCGTCGTCGACGTCTCCGCTGCGCTCGTAGGCGAAGCCGGCGAGGAGCGAGCCCAGCGCGAGGATCGCGTTGTCGGGCTCCTTGAGCTCGTCGCGCACGTACCGGTGCATCACCGCGAGCCGCCGGGCCTCGACGAGCGCGCCGGACACGTCGGCGAGCTCGAGGTAGTTCAGCATGTTCAGCGTGTTCACGAGGAGCTTCTCGTAGGGGGGCGCCTGGTACTTCCCCGCCGAGTCGCTGAACACGTATTGCCCGATCGAGTCGCCGGCGTTGTGGGCGAGGTCGAGCATGTCGATGGCCTTGTCGGCCACCTCGAAGTCGGACTTCGACAGCGCGAACTGCGCCAGTGACTGCTGCACGCTCGCCCGGTCGAGCACGAGGAGCGCGTCGTCGCCGACCACCGATTTGGGATAGTCCTTGTCGGATTTGACGTCGAGCTCCTCGTTGATGGCGGCGATCGCGCGCCGCGGCGAGCCCTCGTCGAGCGCGCTCCGGAGCTTCAGGGTGCGCGCCTCGTGGCCGCCGCACCCGACGACGCCGAGCGCGAAGAGGGCCGCGAAGAGGAGCGCCCAGGCGCGCGTGGTCATTTCGCGATCTTGGTGACGTACGAGCGGTGCGCCCACTTGATCGCGCCGGTCTCGACCTCGATGACCTGCATGAAGAAGAAGTACTGCACCCGGCGCGCGTCGGTGTCGCGCTCGGTGTTGGTCGCCACGTTGCCGGTGACGAAGTACTTCACGCCCATCTGCTTGCCGTAGCGCGCGACGTTGGCGTGGTTGAAGACCGGGTTCTGCTGGCCCTCGACCTCGGCGATCATCTGGTTTTGCCGGTCGCGCGCGATCACGTCCACCGCCTGCGACGTCACGAGCCAGGTCTCGGCCTCGCTGAGCACCGCGCTGAGCTGCGGCTCGACGTGCTCGTCGGTGGCGTTCTTGAAGGGGAACATCGCGACGGTGGGCTTCGGCTTCGCGGCCCGCCACTCGTTCATGATCGGGGACGCGCGGAGGTCGTTCAGGTTCTCGGAGAGCATCCGCCGGATGTCCTCCTTGTCGAGGCCGGTGCTCATCGCGGCGTGGTCGCCGCCCGGCTCGTTGCGGGTGTAGGTGGGCCCACAGCCGACCCCGAGGGCCGCGATGAGCGTGAGCGCAGTGGACGTGAGCGCGAGTGCCCGCATGCGAAAATCCTCCGATTCCCCAACGATTTACACCCGCGCGAGGGCGTACGCTACTTCGTCCGCACCCTGGACGCGGCCTTGGCGAGCGCGGCCTCGATGGCCTCGCGCCCTTTGTAGCCGCTCAGCCGCTCCTCGCCGATGAACATGGTGGGGAGCGCCTTGCCGCGCGCAGCCTCGAAGGCCTCGCGATCGCGGCGGATGTGCTCGTCGGTCTTCGGGTCGGCGACGCAGGCCTTGTACTTGTCGAGCTCGAGCCCCGCCTTCTCGGCGAGCGCCTCGCAGCCAGGGCCGTCGATCTCCTTCGGCGGCGCCGAGAAGAGGAGCTCCGCCATGGCCTCGCCCTTGCCCTGCTCCTCGGCGCAGATCGCGGCCCGCGCCGCGGGCTTGGCCCGGAGGTGGATCGACAGCGGCACGTGCTTGCGCACCACGTGGACCTGCCCCTTGCGACGCTCCATCGCCGCGGTGAGGTCGACGTGCGCCTTGCGGCACCACGGGCACTCGAAGTCGGCGAAGTCGACGACCACGATCTGCCCCGGCGGGGCCTTGGCGATCTCGTCGAGCACGAGCTGGGGGGTGGGGCCGTCGTCGACGGGCGGCGGCGGCGGCGGCGGCCGGGTGACGCCCCACGCGACGGGCGTCGCGAGCGCGGCCACCGAGGCCACCCCCGCCACCCCGCGGAGGAGGAAGCCGCGCGGAGCGTCCCACCCTCCGCGCGCGCGGAGCGCGGCGAGCGCGAGGATGCCGAGCGTGCTGCCGTCGGTGATCATGCAAAATACACAGATCTGCCCGATGATCTTCTGGATCGCGATCAAGAACGCGGCGACGAGGCCGGTGGCGCACGCCCAGCCGAGCGCGGCGAGCCGTGCGCGGCGGCCAGGAACGAGCGCGAGCACGACGTGGACGACGCACGCGGCCACGCCGATCGCGGGCAGCGGGATGCCGAGCGGCATCGCGAAGATCGTCTGCCGGACCTTCTCGCAGCCCCCGCCGTCGCCGCAGAACACCGGCTGCGGGCGCAGGTAGTCGACGAGGAGCATCGCGCTCGCGGCGAGGGCGGCGGTGGCGAGGACGAGCGTCCCGACCTGGACGCCGACCGACAACGCCGGCGCGGGGCTCGCCTCCGCAGGCCTGAGAGGCGCGGCGCCGGGCGCGGGGGATGCGGGTGCGGGGCTCGCTTCGTCCGTCATGCGTACGAGCGCAGACTAGCGCACGCGGGGGCTCAACCGGCGCGAGAGTCGGCGTATTCCGGACGATTCCCCCTCAAAGTCGGGTAGGGTCTCGGCCGTGTCTCGACGCCTCCCCACCAAGGACGATCTCCTCGCCGTCTTCGCCTCGTCCGGCGATCGCGCGCTCCACGCGCGGGAGGTGTTCGCCAAGCTCGACCTGCCCGAGTCGAGCTACCTCGGCGTCCTGCGCATCCTCGACGACATGGTCTACGACGCGGTGCTCGCGCCGCGCCCGGGCCAGCGCTTCATGCTCGCGAAGGAGACGGCGCGGGGCCGCGGCCAGCTCCTCACCGGCGTGCTCTCGGTCAACGCGCGCGGCTTCGGCTTCGTCGCCGCGAGCGACGGCGAAGGCGACGTCTTCGTCCCCGGCGAGAACCTCGGCGGCGGGATGCAGGGCGACACCGTCGAGGTCCGCGTCGTGTCGAAGAGCTCGCGCGGGCGCGAGGGCGCCGTCGAGCGCATCGTCGCCCGCAAGACGGTCCGCGTCGCGGGCGTGCTCCGGCGCCGGGGCAAGAGCGCGTGGCTCGAGCCCGAC
>JAEUKG010001259.1 GCA_016794325.1 Myxococcales bacterium
GCGGCGCGAAGCCGTTCGTGCGCAAGTACACGGTGGCTCCGAACGGCGACATCAGCGCTCCGGCGGTCTTCACGACCTTCGGCGCCGCGTCGTACCCCGACGGCGTCACCACCGACGACGACGGCAACGTCTTCGTCGCCACCATGAGCGGCGTCGAGGTCTTCAAGCCCGACGGCTCCAAGTGGGGCGTGCTCGCGGTCCCGGGCGGCAAGGCCACGAACGTCCGCCACGGCGGCGCCGATCGCAAGACGCTCTTCATCTCCACCCCGCTGAACGTCCTCAAGACGACGGTGAAGGTCGCCGGCCGCGCCGACTGACGGCTCCGCCCGCTCGAGCCTCGAGCTCCCGACGCGGGGATGGCTTCGGCCGTCCCCGCGCGGCGTTTTGTGGGGCGAGGCGCGCGCTACGGCAGCGAGGCGAAGAAGTCCCAGGTGAGCTGGGCGGCTTGCGACCACTCGCCGTGGCCGAGGCCGGGGACGGAGCACGAGACCACCGGCCTCGCGCAACCCGTGTAGGCTACACACGGTTCGGGCGCGACCTTGGCGGTGGACGCCTGGCAGCCATCGACGCGGCGCCAGTGCGAGAGGCTGAACTGCCCCTCGCTGGGCGCGACGACCCCGTCGGCCTGCCCGTGCACCACGAGGGCGGCGACGGGGCTGCCGGGGCACACCAGGTCGCCGTGCTCGTCGTAGCCCTTGTTGGTCGAGTCGTAGGGGCCGCCGCCCGAGTGGGGCGCGATCGCGCGCACGACGCCCCCGCGCCAGCAGCCGAGCTGGTTCGCCATGTAGGCGCCGTTGGAGTGGCCGGTGACGAAGACGCGGCCGCGCGCGAGGCACATCGTGTCGCCGAGCTTCGCCACCAGCGCGTCGAAGAAGAGGACGTCGGGGTTCTTCTCGGGCGGCATCGTGTTGAGGTCCCAGGTGCGGCCGCGGCCGTCGGGGTACACGAAGATCGCGCCCTCGCGCGCGGGCGCCTCGAGCTTCATCCCCGCGCGGGCGCCGGCGCCGTCGCCGCCGTCGCCGTGGAGGGCGAAGATCAGCGGGTAGCCCTTGTTCGGATCGTAGCCCGCCGGCACGTAGAGGCCGAACGTGCGCGGGGCGCCGGCGACCGCGATCGTCTGCCCCGCGAGGAAGCCGACCGCGGGCGGCGCCTTGCCGCAGCCGGCCGACGGCTTGGGCCCGGAGGGGCCGGGAGGTGTGAGTGTAGGGATAGTCCCGGGCGGCCGAGGCCCGGTCGCGACGGGGCCCGTGGCGGTGGGGCCGGTCGCGGGCGGGCGGGGCACGGTGCCCATCGTCGGCAGCGGGGGCGGAGCCGTGGCGGCGGTGGGGGCGGTCGGCGGCGGCGCGGGGCCGTCGTTCTTCTCGCACGACGCGCACGCCGCGCACACGAAGACCGCGGCCGTGCAGAGCCCGGCGATGGGGCGCGACCACCGCGCGCGCCCCCCGACGGTCGATCCCGCGGGCGCGGCGCGGCGCGGCATCACTCGACGACGATGACGTCGCCGGCGTGGAGCGCGAACGCCATCGACTTGGGCTCGCCGCCGCGCAGGTCCACGAACTTGAAGCGGATCCGCTGGTTCGAGCCCTTGCGGACGACGTAGATCTTGTCGTCGCCGGCGAACTCGGAGAGCCCGCCCGCGCTCGCGAGGGCGTGGAGGACGGTGGCGCCCTGATCGAGCTGGAACGTCCCGCCGTTCTTCACCTCGCCGACGACGCTCACCGTGATCTGCTGGGGCTGCTCGACGGCGATGCTCACGCTCGGCACCTGGAGCACCGACTTCAGCCGGTCTTCGATCTCCTTGGCGAGCTGCGAGGGCTTCTTGCCCTTGGCCATGATCTCGCCGACGGCGGGGGTCGCGATCTTGCCGTCGCTCCGCACGCGCTGCTGGCTCGACAGGTTGTCTTGGCCGAAGACGCGGACGTTCAGGTTGTCGCCCTCCTTGATCACGAGGTCGCCGGTGTCGACGGTCGACGCGGGCGCCTCCGTCACCCAGACGAAGGGCGTGTTGGCAGCCCCACCGCCGCAGGCGGCCAAGACGAGAGCGAGGGGGAGGGCGAGGAGGGCCGGTCGAGCCATGACGAGCCCATTCTACGCGGATCGGACTCGCTTGAAAACACTCTCGATTTTTCGCGCCTCGGCCGCGGCCGCGCGCCTCAGCCAGCCCGAGGCCGCACCGCAGGGGCCGGCGCCTCGATGACCGAGCGCGCGGGCACGCTCTGCGAGACCACGCAGCCGGCCATGATCTTGCTGCCCTCGCCGATGGTGATCGGCCCGTAGAGGGTGGCGCCGATGCCGACGTGGACGTTCTTCTCGAGCAGGGGCGCGCCGGCTCGCTTGGTCACCGGGTCGTTGCCGTAGCCGAGGGTCACGCCCTGGTAGAGGATGCAGCCGCTCGAGACGCGCGCCGCGTAGCTGATGGCGAGGCCGAAGCCGTGCACGACGACGACGCCCGGCTCGAGCTCCGCGTCCCAGTGGATGTCGGACGAGTACAGGTGGCGGATCACCCGCGACATCGCCTGCGCGGCGAGCGTGCGCCCGCTGGCGCGGAAGAAGCGCATGATGCGGTAGGCCACCATCACCTGGAAGCCGATCTTCTTCACCGCGTCGGAGGCGAGGCCGCCCCCGTCGCCGCCGCCTCGCGCGTCGTATTTGCCCGCGTAGTGGGCCATCATCCGGTGGTCCTCGCGGATGGCGGCGACCATCTCGCGGTACGCGCCGCGATGCTCGCCGCCGCCGCGCGCGACGTCGGCGGCGGCCCGCGAGAACTCGCGGTACTCCCGCACCGCGGCGCCGAGGCTGCCCATCTCCTCGCGCACGCCGCGGTAGTACTGCATCCCGTACACGAGGGTGGTCCCCGCGATGGCCACCGGCTCGAGGCCGGCCTTGTCGGCGACCTGGGCCGCGAGCACGGCCGCCTTCGCCACGCCGCCCGCGGCCCTGGGGGCCGCGAGCGAGAGCGCGAGGAAGGGCTTCGAGATCGGGTTGATGGCGGCGAGGTGGCGCCACGGGCTCGCGAGGAGGTGGTCCTTGTGCTTGTGCGAGACCTTGGTGGAGTACACGCCGTCGCGGAAGGAGCGGTTCAGCCATTTCTCGGTCGAGGTCTGATCCGAGTCGTGGATCGTCACCGCCTCGTTCGAGAACGCGAAGCGCGCGCCCCGCTTCTCGAGGCGGATCCCGAGCTCTTCGTCCTCGATCGCCTTGAACTCCGGGTCGAAGCCCCCGGCGCGCAAGAAGAGCTCGCGCGCGATCGAGACGTTGCCGGTGTACATCTGGTGCCCGCGCACGGGGCCCTTGGTGTGGCCCTCGAACACCTCGCCGAGGATCTTCGCGTAGAAGCGCTCGAAGAGCGGCATGCCCTCGAGCGAGGCCGAGGGGCGGAAGCGGCCGAGCACCACGGTGTGGTCGTCGGTGTGGTGCTCGAGGTGCTTCTCGAGATAGTCGGGCCCGACCTGCATGTCGTCGTCGAGGATGACGAGGACGTGGCCGCGGGCGACCTCGGCGCCGCGCTGGCGGGCCCGCGCCGCGCCGGCGTTGGCCTGGCGCTCGACGTGGAGCCGGTACGAGGTGTGGAGGTCGGCGAGGGCGACGCGCATGTCCTCGCGCGAGCCGTCGTCCACCGCGACGACCTCGAACCGATCCTTGGGGAGCGTCTGCTCCTCGAACTGCAGGAGGAGGCGGCGCAAGAGCTCGGGGCGGTTGTACGTCGCGATGACGACGCTCACCCAGAGGCCGTCTTGGTACGCGGGGCAGAGAGCCATCGCCCCGAGGATACACCGCCCGCCTACTTGTTGAGGACGAAGCTCCGCACGAAGCTCCGCGGATGGCGGGCGAAATGCTTGACCCACTGGGCGGTGTCGACGACCGCGGGCATGGGGTCGCCGCTCTGGCGGACGGCGTCGGTGACGAGGCCGCGGTGCTCTTCGAGCCAGCCCCGCCAGTGCGCGAGGTCGCCCTTCGACATCTGCCCGCTCATCCGCTGGAGGAAGAGCACGAGGTCGAGCATCGTCCGGTGCACGTACACGCGCTCGTCCTTGGGCACGAAGTCCCGCGCCGCCTTCACCCGGAGCTCGAGCTCCTCGTCCTGGCTGCGCGCGCCGAGCCAGGCGAAGGTGGGGATGGGCACGCCCCGCGCGATGTCGAACGCCATCTGGCTGAAGAACCGCGGGTTGAAGTCGATGAGCAGGCGCCGATCGCCGTCGGCGATGTATTCGACCTCGAACGCGCCGAAATACCCGATCTCCTTGCACAAAGCGCCGAGCTTGGAGAGCACCTCGGGCTCGAGCGGGCGGGTCTCGAAGCACAGGCCGATGCCCACCTTGCGGGGCCGCTGGAGCACCTTCATCGACGCGCGGGCGACGAGGGTGCCGGCCTTGGTGACGAAGCCCGAGACGCTGTAGATGCTCGTCTCGGCCGCGGTCAGGTACTCCTGGAACTGCGGGTCGGGGATGTCGGGGTGGCGAGACGTCAGCGCGTCGTTGAACTTCACGAGCGACGTGTAGCGCTCGAGCTCGGCGTCGAGGTCCTCGGGCCGAGCCACCAGCGAGCCCTTGATGCCGCTCTCGAGGTAGATCTGCGTCCGCGGCTTGATGAGGAGGGGAAAGCGCGCGGTCTTCTTGAGCTCCTCGATCTCCTCTTTGGTCTTGGCGAAGCGGGTGTCGGGGGTGTCGATGCCGACCTTGGCGCAGGCCGCCGAGAGCCGCTTCTTGTCGAGGAGGGAGAGGATCGTCTCCTCCTCCGGGTTGTACATGTAGAATACACGCGAAAGCTCCGCCCGGCGCGCCGAGAAGAGCCACGCGAGGTGGTCGTTGGTCGGGTAGAGCACCGTGCCCGGGTGCCGCTCGCCGAACGCGACGAGCCACCTCACGAGCTCGTCGGGCGACGACAGGGGCGGGTGGACGTGCTTCTCGGTCGCGTAGCGCGAGTAGAGCGCCCGCGCCTTCTTGTTGTCGTCCGCGACGAAGACGGGGACCTTCTGCCGCCCGAGGCAACGGACGGCGGCGAGCGTGCCGTAGTAGTCGGCGCCGAGTAACAAAAACATGCGAGGCGAGCGTATCACGCTCGCCTCGCATGGAGTCACGCCCGAGGAGCGGGCGCGCGTCGCGGGGCCGACGCCGTCAGTCCTGGACGCAGCGCATGCCGACCTTGCCGTACTTCGTCCGGACCGCGAAGTTGTAGCCCGCGCGCACCTGGTGGCCCTCGAAGGACCCCGCCATGCTCCAGCGCACGCGCGGCTCGGTGATGGTGTTGCCGTCGTAGTCCTGCGTGGTCTGGTTGCCGTTGGTGGTGGCCGTGAGCTCCATCATCACGCCGGCTACGTCCATGTGGCCCGCCGGGCCCACGTCGGTCTGGAAGCGCCCGGGCGGGCTGATGAAATACGCGAGGTCCCACGGCTTCGCGCCGACGCCGCCGTTGGGGTTCTGGTAGTTCATCGACCAGTTCATCCAGGTGACGTTGCAGGTCGGGCACGCGTTCTGGGTGAAGCCCGCCGTCGCCGGGCCCACTTGGGTCCAGGGGCCGTCGGGGGCGGGGACGTTGCGGAAGCCGCCGGGCAGGTTGCCGGTCGCCGCGACCTGGGCCTGCACGCCGTCGGAGTACGTCCCCGCGCCGTACGCGGCCTGGCTCTCCGGGTACGTCTGGAGGCGGCCGCCGTCCCACGCGCAGAACACCGCGGCCATCGGGTAGGTCTGGCAGTTGAGGGGGAGACGGTCGAGGAACGCCTGGGTGAAGGCGCGGTTGTCGCCGTCGAAGTTGCCGTTGTCGTAGGTGTGGGTGCCGTAGCCCTGGGAGCCGGCGTTGCCCACGTAGCAGCCCTGCGAGGCGCTCGGGCTGTTCGGCAGGTAGATGAACCCGCCGAGCTGGTAGTTGACTCCGTAGGGATAGCCGTTGACGTTGGACGGCAGGTACGCCACGTAGGGGTCGATCTGCGCCTGCGTCGCCGCCGGGAGGTTCGCCTTGTTGGCCGCGTACCAACCCGCCGCGTTGTTGCCGACGGCGGTGAGGAACTTCCTCATGCGGCCCGCGGTGACCTTGTACTTGTCCATGAGGACGGTGTCGCCAGGGAGCTCGATCTGCTTGCAGCAGCTCTCGTGGACAGCGCCGCCGGCGCCGACCTCACCCTTGCCGCAGGTGGTGATGCCGTCGTTGCCGCCGCCCTGGCCGCAGCTCGCGGGGATGCACACCGCGCCCGCGCACGTGCGCGAGAGGCAGTCGGCGCCGGCGCCGCACGCGCGGTTGTTCTTGCACTTCGGCGCGTTCGTGGGCGCCGCGCCGCCGCAGTCGACGTCGGTCTCGGTGCCGTTCTTCAGGCCGTCGGTGGCGGTCGGCGGGTCACACACGCCGCCGGTGCAGAGCACGTTGTTGCAGTCCGACGTGTCGCCGCACATCTTGCCGGTCGCGCACTTGGGGGCGTTGGTGGGGGCGCCGCCGCCGCAGTCGACGTCGGTCTCGGTGCCGTTCTGGATGCCGTCGTTGTTCGCCGGCGGGGCGCAGGTGCCGCCGGTGCAGAGGGCCTTGTCGCAGTCGCCGACCACCTTGCACTTCTTGCCGGTCGCGCACTTGGGGGCGTTGGTGGGGGCGCCGCCGCCGCAGTCGACGTCGGTCTCGGTGCCGTTCTGGATCCCGTCGTCGGCGGTGGGAGGCAGGCAGGTGTTCGACGGGCCGCAGTTCTTGCTCTCGCAGTCGCTCGCCTTGAGGCAAGCGAGGCCGTCGGTGCAGCCTGCGCACTTGGTTCCACCGCAGTCGACGTCGGTCTCGTCGGCGTTCTTCTTCTTGTCGGTGCACGACGGGTCGACGCAGACGTTCTTGTCGCAGAGCCCGGTGGTGCAGTCGGTGCCGACGTTGCAGCCCTTCTGCACGGCGCACTTGGGGCACGTGCCGCCGCCGCAGTCGACGTCGGTCTCGAGGCCGTTCTTCTTCGCGTCGGTGCAGGTCGGGCCCGCGTCCACGCCGCCGCTCGACGACCCGCCGCTCGACGACCCGCCGCTCGACGACCCGCCGCTGCTCGAAGAGGACGCGCCTCCGTCAGGCGTACCGCCTGTGTCGTCGCTGTCTGGACAGCCGTAGAGGGCGATCGCGAGGACGAAGATCGTGCCGGCACCGGAGGCGAGCGTTCGTTTGGTCATGGGGTCCCTTCGAGGAGAATCAGACCTTCGCCTGCGCGAGGTCAACCCTCAGAGTGTCTGCGCTGTGACCACCCGGCGCAAGCCTCTTCGCGGTTTCCTCATGTCATCCTCATGGAGGACGCGGGGGTTCTCCGACCTTGGCCCACTCGGCGTTTGGCACGCGGGTGGCTCTCCCTCCCTCGAGCTCTCCGCCGCTCCCTCGAGCTCTCCGCCGCTCCGCCGCTCCCTCTGCGCGCTCGGGCGCTGGGCCTCGCGATCAGTCGTGAAATTTGCCTTTGAGCTTCAGGAACGGGCTCTCGAAGAAGCGGAAGCTCACCCACGCACACATGTAGATGATCAGGATCCCCACCACGATGACCCCGCTCACCAGCCCAATCTGGGCGAGGCTCGACATGCCGGCTGCTGGCGCCTGCATCTTCTCGAGGCGCGGCACGAGGAGCACGACCAGCACCCAGTGGAAGATGTACATCCCGTAACTTACCTTGCCGCAGGCCACGAGGGGCTTCGACTCGAGGAACGCGCGCACCCGCGGGCTCACCACCGCGTCGCCGCACATCGAGACCGCGGCCGCGAAGAAGAGGGCGAGGCTCACGTACCCGATCACGATCATGCGCCGGTCGTAGTCGTTCAGGCCGTGGCACACCGCATACAAGCCGGCGAGGACGAGCCCGGTCGCGACCAGGATGGGGAAGCGGAGGCGGCGCCAGGCGTGCGCGACCGGGTGCGCCGACTCGCGCTGGAGGACGGCGGTGAGCGCCCCCAGGAGGAGGCCGTCGGCGCGGGTGAAGGTCGCGCGGTAG
>JAEUKG010001261.1 GCA_016794325.1 Myxococcales bacterium
CGCGTCCGACTCGGCGTCACCGCGGAGCGGGCCTTCGACCTCGGGCCGATGCTCGGCCCGGCGCCGGGCGCCGACCTGGCCACCGCCGACGCGGGCGCGCTCGCCCTCGAGAGCGCCAAGCGCGTGCGACCCGCTTGGACCCCGACCGCCCAGGACGCCGCTGCCCTCGCGAGGGTCTGCGCCTTGACCGAGGGGAGCCCGCTCTCGATCGAGCTCGCGACGTCGTGGCTCCGGCTGCTCGAGCCGAGCGAGCTCGTCGTCGAGCTCGAGCGCGGGGCCGACCTCCTGCGGGCCGAGCGCGCCGATGTCCCGTCGCGGCACACGAGCGTGCGCGCGGCCCTCGAGGCGTCGTTCCGGCTTCTCGCGCCCGGCGCCGTGCGCGCCCTCGGCGCGCTCTCGGCGGTGCGCGGCTCCTTCGATCGCGAGGTGGCGCGGGCGGTCGCCGACGCCGGACTATCCGAACTAGGACAGCTCGTCGACAGCTCGATGATTCGCCGCCTCCCGAGCGGGCGCTTCGCCTTCCACCCCGCGGTGCGCGAGGAGGCGGCGGGGCGGCTCTCGAGCGTCGAGCAGGGCGACTACGCCGTCCGCCACCGGCGCTTCTTCCTCGAGCGGCTCGCGCGGACGTACCACACGCTCGAGGCGAGCGGGACCTCGGACCACGCGTGGCTCGAGGACGTGAGCCGCTCGCACGAGGACGTCGTGCACGCCTTCCGCGACGCCGCCGCCGCGCGCGATACGGCGACGCTCCGCCGCGCGGTCCTGCCCCTCTTCCGCTACCTCGAGGGGACGAACCGGTACCTGGAGCTCGAGGAGCTCTGGGCAAGGGTGAAGGGCACCCTCGCCGATGGTCCGCTCGACGAGGACGGAGCGGTCGCGCTCGGCGTGCTCGTGGCCGCGGAGCGCAGCACCGGGCGCCCCGTCGCCGAGCCCTTCGAGGTTCCCGAGGCCGCGACCAACGCCGAGCGCGCGCTCGGCTGCATCGGCGCCGCGCTCATGGCCGCGATGCGCTCCGACTTCGATGCCGCGGGGCGGCACGGCGAGGACGCAGTCGCGTTCGCGCGCGCCGGCGGCGCCCGGTTCATCCTCGTCTTCGCGCTCTCGGCCACCGCGAGGACCCAGCTCGGAGCTCCCCACGCGCGCAGCTACCTCACCGAGGCGATCGCGCTCGGCGAGCGGTCGCGGGGGCGCGCCTATTGCCGCCCGCTCGTCCACATGGGCGAGCTGCACCTCGCCGCCAGCGAGTTCGAGGACGCGAGGCGCACGCTGCGGCTCGCCGTCCGCGTCTGCCGCGAGGCCGATGACCGCATGTTCAGCGTGATGGCGGAGGCGCTCCTCGGCGACGCCGAGCACGCGGCTGGCGACCACGACGCGGCTCGGCAAGCGTGGACGAGCTCCATCGACGAGGCGTTCGAGCACCACGTCGCGCCGTTCTGGGCGCGGCGCGCGGTCCTCGGCCTCGCGGAGCGCTGCATCGACGACGGCGCGCCCGGCGCGGCGTTCGTCGCGCTGTCGGCGCTCCGGCGCGCGCTGCCGGGCTTCGGGCTCGGAGCGGAGCGGCTGGGCGAGCTCCTCGCGCGCGCGGAGGCCGGGCTGTCGCCGCACGAGCGCGTCGAGCTCGGCCCGGACGCGGCGGCGCTCGACTTCCACGCCGCGGCGCTCCGCTTGACCTCGAGCTGACGAGGCGAGACGGGCATTGGACGCGAGCCCGCGCCGGCCGCGCGCTCCCCCGCGCGATCCGCGGCAGGGGCATGAAACCATGCCCGAATCCCGCGTCTGGGGCATCCCGATCCGGCCTGCGCCGGGGGCTCGCGCCGGGTGGAGCCCCGCCCCCGGCCGTGGGAGCCCCTTCAAAGGGCGGGAGACGAGTGTTATTTTGGGACCCTAGCGGTCTTCTTAAGGTCGCTCCTTCGCAATGATCACAGCCCCCGAGCTCATCGAGCGAGTGCGCGCCTACCAGCCGGCGGCCGACATCGACGTCATCCGGAAGGCGTACGAGTTCGCCGAGCGCGCGCACGAGGGGCAGAAGCGCAAGAGCGGCGACCCCTACTTCATCCACCCCGCGAACGTCGCCGGCGTCATCACCGAGCTGCGCCTCGACACCGCGAGCGTGTGCGCCGGGCTCCTGCACGACGTCGTCGAGGACACCCTCGCCACGACGCGCGATCTCGAGCGCGAGTTCGGCAAGGAGATCGCCGAGCTCGTCGACGGCGTCACCAAGCTCTCGAAGATCAACTTCACCTCCAAGGAGGACCGCCAGGCGGAGAACTTCCGCAAGATGGTGGTCGCGATGGCGCGCGACATCCGCGTGCTCCTCGTGAAGCTCTGCGACCGCGTCGACAACATGCGGACGATGGAGTTCATGAAGCCCGAGGCCCAGGAGCGGATCTCGCGGGAGACGATGGAGATCTACGCCCCGCTCGCCAACCGCCTCGGCATCCAGGCGTTCAAGAGCGAGCTCGAGGATCTCTCGTTCAAGTACCTCGAGCCCGACGGCTACGCCGAGGTCTCGCAGGCGGTCCAGAAGACGAAGAAGGAGCGCGACCGCTACATCGCCGACGTCTGCAAGACCCTCTCGAGCCGGCTCGCGGAGCAGGGCTTCGCCGCCGACGTCACCGGCCGCGCGAAGCACCTCTACTCGATCTGGCGGAAGATGAAGTCGCAGGACTGCTCGATCGAGCAGATCCACGACATCATCGCGTTCCGGGTGCTCGTCGAGAGCGTGAGCGACTGCTACGCCGCCCTCGGCGTCATCCACTCCAAGTGGACGCCGGTGCCGGGCCGCTTCAAGGACTACATCGCGCTCCCCAAGCCCAACATGTACCAGTCGCTCCACACGACCCTCATCGGGCCGGGGCGCGAGCGCATCGAGATCCAGATCCGCACCCACGAGATGCACCGCGTCGCCGAGCGCGGCATCGCGGCGCACTGGAAATACAAGGAGCGCGGGGGCGGCATCGCCGACGCCGACGCGGCGCGCTTCGGCTGGCTGCGCCAGCTCATGGAGTGGCAGAAGGACCTGAAGGACCCGGCCGAGTTCCTCGAGGGCGTGAAGGTCGATCTCTTCCAGGACGAGGTCTACGTCTTCACCCCCAAGGGCGACGTCCGCGTCTTCCCCCGCGGCTCCACCCCCGTCGACTTCGCGTTCGCGATCCACTCCCAGCTCGGCGAGCACATCACCGGCGCCCGGGTGAACGGCAAGCTCGAGCCGCTCCGCTACAAGCTGAAGAGCGGCGACATCGTGGAGGCGGTGACGTCGCCCAACCAGCAGCCGAGCAAGGACTGGCTCGATTTCGTCGTCTCGACCCGCGCCCGCTCGCGGATCCGCGCCTTCCTCCGCCAGGAGCAGCGCGACAAGTCGCTGCGCCTCGGGCGTGAGCTGCTCGAGCGCGAGATGCAGAAGAACCACGTCTCGCTCTCCAAGCTCCTCAAGAACGACAACGAGATGCGCAAGCTCCTCGAGTCGCTCAAGGTGGGCAACCAAGAGGAGCTCTTCATCGGCATCGGCTACGGCAAGATCGACCCGCTCGACGTGGTCCACGCCGTCGCCCCCCCGGGCGAGAACGGCATCCCCAGCCAGCCGCCCGATCAGCTCCGCGAGAGCCGCCTCGCCGGCTTCGTCCGCAAGATCACCGGCCGCGAAGACGGCGGCATCAAGCTGAACGGCATCGACGACGTCCTCGTCCGCTACGCCAAGTGCTGCAACCCCCTGCCGGGCGACGACATCCTCGGGTTCATCACCCGCGGGCGCGGCATCACCATCCACCGCCGCGGCTGCCCCAAGGCGTTCGACACCGATCCGGAGCGCCGCGTCGAGATCGCCTGGGACTCCAAGGCGAAGATCAACCGCGCGGTGCAGCTCAAGGTCGTCACCGCCAACCGCCCCGGCATCCTCGCCACCGTGGGCCACACCTTCAGCGCCCAGGGCATCAACATCAGCGAGGCCAACTGCCGCGCCGGGGACGACGGGCGCGCGGTGAACGTGTTCACCTTCGTGTGCTCCGACCTGAACCAGCTCAAGAACGTGATGCGCGCGCTCACCAAGGTGCAGGGCGTCGTCGCGGTCGAGCGCGCCTGACCGCCCGCGAGGCGCCGCGCGCGCGAAACCGTTCGCGAATCGGCGCGCGCTGTCCTAGGGAGAGGCCATGAACGTCACCGTCGTCGGAGCGGGCCTCGCGGGGTGCGAGGCGGCGTGGCAGCTCGCCGAGCGCGGCGTGTCGGTCGAGCTCGTGGAGCAGAAGCCCGCGCGGCGGACGCCCGCTCAGACGAGCGACGGCCTCTGCGAGCTCGTGTGCTCGAACTCGATGCGGGGCGCGGCGCTCGTCAACGCGGTCGGCCTCCTGAAGGAGGAGATGCGGCGCGCGGGCTCGCTCGTCATGACGTGCGCCGAGATCGCGAAGGTGCCCGCCGGCGGCGCGCTCGCCGTCGACCGCGACCGCTTCAGCGCCGAGGTCGAGCGGCGCGTCCGCGGCCACGCGAAGATCCGCGTCGTGTCGGAGATCGTGACCCGCGTCCCCGACGCGAGCCCGGAGCGCCCGGTGGTGCTCGCCACCGGCCCGCTCACCGGCGACGAGCTCACCGCCGATCTCGGCGAGATCGTCGGCGCCGAGCACCTCGCCTACTACGACGCCATCGCGCCGATCGTCGCCGCCGACTCCATCGACTGGGGCAAGGTCTTCCGGCAGTCGCGCTGGGGCAAGGGCGGCGACGACGACGGCGCCCGCGACGCGGCCGCCCTCGGCGACGAGGCCTACGTGAACTGCCCGATGACCGAGGCCGAATACGAGGCGTTCGTCGACGCCATCCTCGCGGCCGAGAAGGTGGTCCCGCGGGCGTTCGAGGAGGCGCGCTATTTCGAGGGGTGCCTGCCGATCGAGGTGATGGCCGAGCGCGGCCGCCAGACCCTCGCCTTCGGGCCGATGAAGCCCGTCGGGCTTACCGATCCCAAGACCGGGCGCCGGCCCCACGCCGTGGTCCAGCTCCGCACCGAAGACGCGGCGATGACGGCGTACAACCTCGTCGGCTTCCAGACGCGGATGACCTACCCCGAGCAGGTGCGTGTATTTCGCATGATCCCGGGGCTCGAGGCCGCCGAGATCCAGCGCTTCGGCAGCGTCCATCGCAACACCTTCGTCGACGCGCCGGCGGTGCTGGGGGAGCTCTGCGAGCTCCGCGCGCGCCCCGGCGTCCACCTCGCGGGCCAGATCACCGGCGTCGAGGGCTACGTCGAGAGCGCGGGCTCGGGCCTCCTCGTCGGGCTCCTCCTCGCGCGGCGCCTGCGCGGCGAGCCGATCGTCGCGCCGCCGCCCACGACCGCGCTCGGCGGGCTCCTCACCCACGTGTCGCGCCCGCAGCCCTCGTTCCAGCCCTCGAACATCACGTGGGCGTGCATCGCCCCGCACCCGAACCGCAAGCTCAAGAAGCGCGACCGCTACGCCGCGATGGCCGAGCGCGCGGTGGCCGACCTCGGCCGCTGGCTCTCCGCCGTCGGCGTCACGGCTTGACGCAGCGGAAGTCCGTGCCCGAGATCTGGCAGGCGAAGCCGAGGCAGCACTTCTCGGTCGGGGAGCACGGCTTGCCCTCCGCGACGCACGCGCCCGGGTAGCAGATGTCGACCGCGGGCGACTGCTCTTGGTCGTGGGCGCAGGACAGCCCGGAGCAGCAGCCCGCCGCGTCCTGGCAGGTCTCGTTCGCGGCCAAGCAGCGATCGTTGAGGCAGAGGCCGTTGTTGTGGAGCTTGTCGGGCCCGTCGCAGCAGTGCTCGGCCTTGCTCGACGGCTTGCCCGCCGTCGCGCAGCAGACGCCGCTGATGCAGTTGAAGCCGCCGCAGCACTCGCCGCACGCCTCGCCCGCGACCTTGCACTTCGGCCCTTCGATGACGTCGGGCTTGGCGTCGGGGCTCGCCTCGACGCTCGCGTCGGCCGGCGGGTCGACCTTCTCGGCGTCGAACGCTCGGCACCCCGCGGCCGTGAAGACGCCGACGCTCACGCCGGCGGCGGCGAAGACGACGACGGAGCCGAGGGTGGAGCGAGCGGGCACGATTCCTCCTTCGCGACGAGACCCAGGTTACGTATAACGAAAGCGAGACCGTGGCAAAGAGAGCGAAGGCGAGCGAGTTCGCGGGGGATGACGTGGGAGCCGCCGAGCTCGGGCGCCGCGTCGCCGACAACCTCCGGCGCATGCGCAAGTCGCGAGGGCTGTCGCTCGACGACCTCGCGCGGTCCTCCGGCGTCAGCCGCGCCGCCCTCTCGCAGGTCGAGACGTGCAAGAGCAACCCGACGGTGGGCCTCTTGTGGAAGATCGCGGTCGGGCTCGGCGTCCCCTTCGCGGAGCTCGTCGGCGAGACGCGGGCCTCGGCGTCGGTGTTGCGGCGCGACGAGGCGCAGGTGCTCCGCTCGCTCGACGGCAAGCTCGAGAGCCGCCCGCTCACCCCCGCGGGGGCCTCCCCGCTCGTCGAGCTCTACGAGCTCCGCTTGGCGCCGAGGGCCGTCCACCGCGCCGAGCCCCACGCGCCGGGGACGACCGAGATCGTCGTCGTGCTCACGGGCGTCCTCCGCCTCGCCGCCGGGGGCGAAGAGGTCGAGCTCATGCCCGGCGACTCGGTGTGTTTCCCCGCGGATCGACCGCACTCCTACGAGAACCCCGGCGCCGCCGAGGCCCGCTACCACAACGTCATCCAATACGTACGTTGACCCACACCACCGGTGGGGATGGCGCTCCATTGCGCGGCCGAAGCGAGCTAACCTTTCGAAGAGGTGGATTCGAATCGCCCCGCCGGAGACGCGTGCCCGCACTGCGGGCAGTGGCACGAGCCGTCGCTCGCCCGCTGCCCGGTGACCGGTGCCACGCTCGCGCCGCCCCCCGTCGCGCCATCGCTCGTCGGCCACACCGTGGGCGGCCGCTACCTCGCGCGCAAGCTCCTCGGCTCGGGATCGCTCGGCCCCGTCTACGTCGGTGAGCACATCGACTTCCAGCGGCCGGTGATCATCCGCGTCCTCGTGCCCGAGTTCGCGCCGCCCGAGAGCGCGGCCCGCGTGTTCTTCGGCGAAGGGCGCACCGCGTGGGCGCTCGCGCACCCGAACCTGTGCGAGGTGCTCGACATCGGCACCATGGACTCGGGGGCGCCGTACATCATCTACGAGAAGCTCGCGGGCGAGACGCTCGCGCGCCGGCTCGCGCGCGGCGGGCGCCTCTCGGTCGGCGCCGCGATCGACCTCATGCTGCAGCTCCTGTCGGCGCTCGGCCACGCGCACGGGCGCGGCGTCGTGCACCGCGACGTGCGCCCCGAGAACGTCTTCCTCGCCGAGCGGCGCGGCTGCCGCCCGCTGGTGAAGGTGCTCGACTTCGGGCTCGGCAAGCTCGTGTCGCCGTCGCGCATGGGGCAGCGCTGGCGCGACGACGGCGTCGTGCCCTCGATGCCGTTCTATCTCCCGCCGGAGCGCGCGCGCGGCGATCAGGGCACCGACGATCGCGGCGACCTCTTCGCCGCGGGCGTGATCCTCTACGAGGCGCTCACCGGAGAGCGCCCCTTCCGCGCCGCGAGCTTCAACGACCTCATGGTCGCGCTCGCCCGCGGCGAGTTCGTCCCCGCGACGCGCGTGCGCCCCGAGCTCCCGGCGCCGATCGACGCCGTGCTCGCCAAGGCCCTCGCGGTCGGGCGCGACGCCCGGTACGCCTCCGCCGACCAGTGGCAGGACGATCTGCGCGCGCTCTACGAGCTGTCGCGCTACGAGAAGATGGCCCGCGGCGAGGAGTTCTCGGCGGTCCACGCCCAGCCGCCCGCGTACGACCCCTACGACGACCGCGGCGAGGACTCGGTCGCGGAGGCGACGCGCGTGGGGCGCGCGGACGTCGCCGCGCTCGTGGCCCATCCACCGGCGCACGTCGGCCCGGGCCGCGCCGGCCCGCCCGCCGCCTTCGGCGCGAGCCCCGGCTTCGCGCGCCGCGACTCGGCGCCCGACAGCGAGGCGCCGCTCACCGCCACCGCCGCCCGGAACACGGCGCCCCCCGCCGAGGCCTTCGACGACGACGCCGACCACGCGCCCACCCTGCCCCCGCCCGCCGGGTTCAGCGAGGCGGTCGACTCCGAGCCGTCGCTGGTCACGACCCAAGCGCGCGCGCCCGTCGACGACGACGCGGAGCCGAACACGGTGACGGGCGCCGCGGCGGCCGCCCCGGTCGCTATCCCGGCGCGCCCAGTGCCGGCCCCGGTCGAGGTCCCCTACGTGGCGGTGCCGCCGGCGGTGGAGGCGAGCCGCCCCGTCGGCAAGGCGACGCGGCCGCCGGGCTCGCGCCTGCCGCCCGCGCCCAAAGACGACGACGACGAGCACGACGACCGGACCGAGAAGGTGCGCCTCACGCCGGAGCTCATCGAGAAGCTCCGGTCGATGAAAGCCGGCGCGGATCCGGTGCGGGCCGCCATCGCCGAGAGCAAGCGCGACGGCTACGACGAAGAGGAGCGCCCCACGCGCGTCGAGAAGGCGCCGCCCCCCGAGGAGCTCGCGCGGAGCGGCGCGACGCTGAAGTCCCGCGGCACGCCGTCCCGCCGCAAGGGCTAACACCGTGGCCGGTTGCGTTGAGATCGTTCGAGAGGTGGAGGCGGCGCCGAGGAGCGCGCGGAACAGCCTCCCGGCTTTGAGCACGCACCGCAGGCGCCAACGACGAGATCTCGGACGAGATCAATGCAAACGGTCGCGGTGTTAGGGCGTCCCGAAGCGCCGGCTCTCCTCTCGTGCCCGTGCCCGTGCCCGTGCCCCTGCCCGATGGAGCACGCCGCCGTCCCGATGGGAAGCACGTGCAGTCAGCAACTTGCGTTCGGCACGGGCACGGGCACGGGCACGGGAGGACCTCACCGGTCGGGACACGCCCTTACGGTGGGGCCTGTGGAGAAAACCTGAACAAGCTGGGCAAGAGGTTGGGGGTACTTGCGCCCAACTTGTGTTCACCCGGGACCGGGAGTTCAGTGATCCCGTGGCGTTACGGATGGCGGGTCATGTAGGATACAGTCGTACCCCTACCGGTGGCGCCCGACAGCGATCCCAGGGCCCACATGGAGTATCCATTCTTCTGGACAACCCCCATATCTTGGGGCATAAGGCTCTTCCCGGGCCTGTTGAGGGGGTGGCGAGGCGACAGACCTCACCGCCGTCGAGGCGGGCGCGGGGGTGAGCTGGGGACGAGGTGGGGAGCGGAAGCTGAACACTTGGTACCCTGCACGCGGTCGCTGCACATCGGGAGGGGTCGAGCGAAGGAGCGATGCTACACTGCACACCTGAGCAGCTCTGAGCGAGCGCCAACGAGCCCTCGTTCAGGTCTGCTGAGGCTTGCCGCGTAGCGCCTTTCTTTCTCTTGCCGTCGTCGTGTGTCCCTCGCGGACACGAGTGTTGGGAAACGTAGGCGCCGCGCTCCCCGTTCGGGGGGTCACGGCAAAGAGGCTACCCGCGAGCGTGGGTTGGCCCTGCTCTCGTCTTGCCTCGCGAACGCGTGGCCCGGCGGGCGGGGCGCGCGCGCGGGTGGTGTCGGGGTCAGCCACGAGGCGTTGCGGTGCGGAGCCGAGAGGCGGTCGCGCCGGCGGAGGATATCAAGATGGCTCAGTCGGGGTTCGGTAACGTCGGGCAGAATGGCAAGGCGATGGCGACGCAGAAGCACAAGCAAAGCAACCAGCCGTCCACGGCCACCGCGCGTGACCGCGGTCGGGGTCGCGGCGCCTCGCAAGCGAGCCCCGCGAGCAACGGCGCGACGCAGAAGGCCCGCGCGCGCGGCATCTCGCTGAGCCGCCGCTTCACCGAGGTCGGCAAGAACCCGCTCGACCAGGTGACCTACGAGCGGCGCTCGAGCATCATCACGAACCCCGACGGCTCGATCGTCTTCAAGCTCGAGGGCGCCGAGATCCCCGCGAGCTGGAGCCAGCTCGCGACCGACATCGTCATCTCGAAGTACTTCCGCAAGGCCGGCATCCGCGGCGACAAGAACGTGGGCGAGCGCAGCGTGCGCGACGTCGTGCACCGCATCGCGCACACGATCCGCGTCGCCGGCGACCGCTTCGGCGGCTATTTCGCCAGCAAGTCCGAGGCCGACGCCTTCGAGTCGGAGCTGTCGTTCTTGCTCGTGAACCAGTACGGCGCGTTCAACTCGCCGGTGTGGTTCAACTGCGGCCTCTTCCACGAGTACGGCATCACCGGCTCGGGCGGCAACTGGGCGTGGGACTCGTCGCAGCCGAAGGCGTCGAACGTGGTCGAGACCAAGAACGCCTACGAGCGCCCGCAGTGCTCGGCGTGCTTCATCCAGTCGGTGCAGGACGACCTCATGGCGATGTACGAGCTCATCAAGAGCGAGGCGCGCCTCTTCAAGTACGGCTCGGGCACCGGCTCGAACTTCTCGAACATCCGCGGCAAGCAGGAGAAGCTCTCCGGCGGCGGCACGTCGAGCGGGCTCATGAGCTTCCTCGAGGTCTTCGATCGCGCCGCGGGCGCGACCAAGAGCGGCGGCACGACCCGCCGCGCGGCCAAGATGGTCTGCCTCGACATGGATCACCCCGAGATCCAGGACTTCATCAACTGGAAGGTCCGCGAGGAGAAGAAGGCCCAGGCCCTCATCGCGGCCGGCTACCCCTCGGACTTCAACGGCGAGGCGTACCACACCGTCAGCGGGCAGAACTCGAACAACTCGATCCGCGTGACCGACGATTTCATGCGCGCGGTCGAGGCCGGCGGCAAGTGGCAGACGATCATGCGCACGACCGGCGAGGTCTGCGAGACCCTCGACGCCAAGAGCCTCTGGCGCCAGCTCGCCGAGGCGGCGTGGGGCTGCGCCGACCCCGGCGTGCAGTACGACTCGACGATCAACCGCTGGCACACCTGCCCCAACAGCGGGAAGATCAACGCGTCGAACCCGTGCTCCGAGTACATGTTCCTCGACGACACGGCGTGCAACCTGTCGAGCGTGAACCTCACCAAGTTCTTGCGTGAGACCACCCGCGACGACGGCAAGATCGACGTCACCTTCGACGTCGACGGCTACCGGCACGCGTGCCGGGTGTTCTTCGTCGCCCAGGAGATCCTCGTCGATCTCTCGAGCTATCCCACCAAGCCCATCGCCCGGAACAGCCACGACTACCGGCCGCTCGGCCTCGGCTACGCGAACCTCGGCTCGATGCTCATGCAGATGGGCGTCGCCTACGACAGCGACGAGGGCCGCGCGATCGCGGCCGCGCTCACCGCGATCATGTGCGGCCACGCCTACCGGGCCAGCGCGGAGATGGCGGCGAGCAAGGGCCCGTTCAACGGCTTCGCCAAGAACCGCGAGCCGATGCTGCGCGTCATGGGGATGCACCGCGAGGCGGCGTACGCCATCAACCGCGACGCCTGCCCGAGCGAGCTCTACAAGGCCGCGTGCGAGGACTGGGATCACGCGGTGAAGCTCGGCGAGCAGCACGGCTACCGCAACGCGCAGTCCACCGTGCTCGCGCCGACGGGCACCATCGGCCTGCTCATGGACTGCGACACCACCGGCGTCGAGCCCGACTTCGCGCTCGTGAAGTTCAAGAAGCTCGCCGGCGGCGGCTACTTCAAGATCGTCAACCAGTCGGTCCCGGCGGCGCTCAAGCGGCTCGGCTACTCCGAGGCCGAGGTCCAGGAGATCGTCGCGTACGTCTCGGGCACGAACACGCTGCTCGCGGCGCCGCACGTCAACCGCCGCTCGCTCCGCGAGCGCGGCCTCACCGAGGCCGACCTCGCGAAGGTCGAGTCGGCGCTGCCCGGCATGTTCGACCTCGACACCGCCTTCGCCCCGTGGGTGCTCGGGGAGGAGGCCTACGAGCGGCTCGGCGTCTCGAAGGACGAGCGGTCGAAGCGCGGCTTCTCGCTCCTCGAGACCCTCGGCTTCACCCGCTCGCAGATCCAGGAGGCGGAGGACGTCATCATCGGTCGCATGACGATCGAGGGCGCCCCCTACCTCAAGGCGCGCGACTACGCGGTGTTCGACTGCGCGAACCGGTGCGGCAAGATCGGCCAGCGCTACCTCGCCCCGATGTCGCACGTGAAGATGATGGCGGCGGTGCAGCCGTTCCTCTCGGGCGCGATCTCGAAGACGGTGAACCTCCCCCACGACGCCTCGGTCGAGGACGTGCAGGAGATCTACGAAGAGGGCTGGCGCCTCGGCCTCAAGGCGGTCGCGCTCTACCGCGACGGGTGCAAGGCCTCGCAGCCCCTGTCCACCTCCAACAAGGACAAGGACAAGGACGACAAGGCCTCGGCCAAGGAGGCCTCCGACGTCGAGACGACCTACGCGTCGAACGAGCTGTCGCCCATCCCGAAGACCTCGGCGCCGCAGGATCCGCAGCAGCTCGCCCTCGGCATCCAGCCGAAGGGCCGGCCGCAGGGCCTGCGCGTGCGCTTGCCCAAGAAGCGCGTCGGGTTCACCCAGGAGGCGCGCGTCGGCGGCCACAAGATCTTCCTCCGCACCGGCCAGTTCGAGGACGGCACGCTCGGCGAGATCTTCATCGACATGCACAAGGAGGGCGCCGCCTTCCGCTCGCT
>JAEUKG010001296.1 GCA_016794325.1 Myxococcales bacterium
TCGTGTCGGGCTTCTATTCGCTGCCGCGGCTCCTCGCCCACGACGTCTACATCGGCGTCCGGCGCGACGGGCTCGTGGCCGAGCTGGGGGAGGGGGCCGAGCTCATCCCCTGGGACGAGCTCGAGGCGATCACCGCGAACCCCGAGGGGCTCGTGCTGCGGCGCGTGGACGGCCCCGATCGCGTCATCGCGCGCACGTTCGGCGGAAAGACGCCCGTCGAGCTCGCGCGCGCGCTCGACGACGCGCGCCGCAAGGCCACGCTGAACCTCCTCTGATCGGCCCGGCGGGCTCGCGAGAGCTGGAGCTGGACGAGGATGGGCGCCCGGCAAGCGCGCGGTCTTCCAGGGAAAGCGAGCTCCGGACGCCGGCTCAGCGCGCGAGGAGCGCGCGCGCCCGTCGATCGGCGGCGCGGAGGCTCCGCTCGATCCAGCCGACGAAGGCGGCGTGGGACTCGCGCCGGGGGACCTCGCGCGAGATCGAGATCACGAGGACCTTCTTGGCTGCGTCGGTGCGCACCACGTAGGCGCGGGCGCGCGCCGCGCGCTCCTCCGCGCGCTTGGCCGCCCCGCTCCCGACCCCGGGGACGACGAGCTCGAGCGCCACCGCGCGGGCCTTCTCGTCGACCACGAGCCGTACGTCTGCGCCGCCGGCGGCGACCCGGTACGTCGGCGCCTTCTTGCGGTCGCGCTTGAACTCGGCGCCCACCGATCCGAGCGCCGCCTCGACGAACGTGCACAGCGTCGCGTCGTGCCCCTGCGGTCGGCGCACGCGGCCCGCGACCTCGTCCTGGGCGCGCGTGAGCGCGCTCTTGAGCCGGACGATCGCGTCCCGCTGCCGCGCCGAAGGAGGCACGAGGTCGAGGGCGGCGCTGCAGTCGGCGAGCGCCTCGTCCACCGCGCCCCGGAGGGCGCGCACCGCGGCCCGGTGCGCGTACGCGTCGTGGCGCCCGGGGGCGAGCTCGATCGCGCGCGAGAAGTCCTCTTCGGCGCGGGCGTCGTCGCCGAGCCGCTGGAGGATGTGGCCCCGCCGCTCGTAGGCCTTGGCGAACGAGGGGTCGATCCGGATGGCGTCGGTGAGGTCGGCGATCGCTCCCGCGAGGTCGCCGAGCATCGCGCGCACGTTGCCCCGGTTGAAGTAAGGAGCGACGTGCGTCGCGTCGAGCCCGATCGCGCGCCCGAAGTCGGACGCGGCGCCTTCGAGGTCGCCGCGCTCTTGCCGGACGTTGCCTCGGTTGACGTACGCCTCCCACTCGCCGGGGGCGCGTGAGATCGCCTCCGTGAACGCGAGCTCGGCCGCCGACCAGTCCCCCGCCCGGGCAGAGTCGAGCCCGCGGATCAACTTCTCGTGCGCGATGGAGCGAGGGCTCAGCGTGACCACGACAGCCTCCGGGGGACTCAAGGTTGTCTCACGAGGGCGCGCCGCGCAAGCGGCGCACGTGTGTGATGGTGTAACCTCTTCGCGCGGGCCGCGCAGGCTGAACGGTGTCTCTTCCAACGGACACCCACCCGTGCCCACCTCGACGACCGAACACGCCCGCTCCGACCCCCGAGGCGCCGCCGATCGCACGATGATCTCCGTGGTCTTCCCCTTCCGTGACGCAGCCGTCACCGTCGGCGCCGCGCTCGACAGCGTGCTCGTCGAGGGCTGCGTCGGCGAGGTGATCGCCGTCGACGACGGCTCGGTCGACGGCGGCCGCGCGGCCGTCGAGGCGCGCGCGGCCCGCGACCCCCGGCTCCGCCTCGTCGACGCCGGCGGCGTCGGCGTCGCGCGCGCGCTCGCG
>JAEUKG010001298.1 GCA_016794325.1 Myxococcales bacterium
CGTCCCCGCCGCGGACGAGTACTCTCTCGAGCTCGTCCTCACCCACGAGGTCGGCCACTTCCTCGGCCTCGCTCACTCGCAGAACCCGCGCGCGATCATGTACCCCGTCACCCGGCCGGGCGCTTCGCTGCGCGGGCTCGACGTCGACGACGTCGCGGCCATCTGCGCGGCGTACCCGCCGTCTCGTCGCGCGCCCTGCTCGGACGAGCCGGAGGGAGGCTTCTCGGGCGAGTGCTCCGACACGCCGGGGTGCGCGCAAGCGTCGAGCGCTCGGACGCGAGCGGGTGAAGGCGCCGCCAGCCTCGCCCTCGCGGCCCTCGGCTTCGCGCTCCTGCGGCTCGTCCGGCGGTCGGCTGCAGGGCGCCGGCTCTCGTAGTAGACTCGGGCCATGCCGCAGAGCACGCTCGCGGGGGGCACACGGCGGCGCGTCACCCGCGCGGCGCGGCGCGCGTGCGCCGCCCTGGCGGTGGGCGGCGTCGCCGTCGCCGGCTGCCTCTTCCCGTCGCTCGACCGGTTCGAGGGCCGCGGCGTCGACGCGAGCGTCCCGGCGGTCGACGGGGCGCTGGACTCTCCGGCGGATTCTCCCGGCGAGGCTGCGTCGGGCTTCTGTGGCACGCGGCCCGACGCCTCGATGTGCCTGGAGTTCTCCGAGCCGAACGCGCTCGGCGCGCCCGTTTGGTCCTACACGACCGACCTCAGCTCGGACGCCGGTACGATCCGTCTCGTCTTCGACGGTTCGTCGCCGACGCCTCCCGAGGCGCGCTTCGCGCTCGATTGGGTCAGGGACGGGTCCGCCTGCAACTACATGCGCCTCACGCGCCGGTTCCCGACGGCGCCTCGGCGCTTTCGGGCAGAGATGAAGGTGAGGCCCGAAAACGAGGGCACCGTGTTCAGGCTCGCGATGGAGGACGCGCCGGCAGACGCGGCCGTCGACAGCTGCGTGTTCACGGTGCGGGCGGCGACGAACCAGGGAACCACGCAGATCCAAATCGCTTGGGACGAGAACGGAGGCAGCGGGCGGCAGCAGGCGCAGCGGAAGCCAACCGCGCCGCCCTTCGGGCGATGGCAACCCGTGACCGTCGAGGTGGACCTGGGGGCGGGGACGATGACGGTCGACTGGGATGGGATGGTGCAGACGGTGGGCAGCATCCCATCGTCGTGCAAGCTCACGACGATGACCCCGCAGATCGGAGTCCACTGCTCGTCGTCGCCGCAGGCCGTCTCGTACGACGACGTGGCGTTCTACGTCTCCCCCTGACGCCGGATCACGGGCACGCCTGGGAGACGGTGAGGCCGCTCTGCCGGAGCGCGCCGAGCGCGAGCGCGTAGTACGCCGCGCTCTGCCCGAGGGCGTTGCCCCCGGTCTCCCAGAGGATGGCCGCGGCGATGCCGCGCGAGCGCTGGAACTGCACGACCTTGTGGGGCTTCTTGTCGTAGGTCACGCTCCGCAGCGACTTGCCGAACGTGCAGTCCCAGATGCGCCCGTCGTAGGCCTCGGTGCCCGCGTCCCACGCCGACCACACGCTCGCGGGCGCGGCGTCGACGTTGACCGGGAGGTCCGAGACGCCGACGGAGATGCCGATCGAGCCCCCGAGCAGGCTGTTGTCCGGTGAGCGGAAGCCGGTACCCGACGCGCCGAGCACGCCCACGAGCGAAGCGCTGACGGTGGCGCTCTGGAAGACACCGCTCCACGCGTCGAGCACGCTCGACTTCTTGCTGGTGGCGAAGCCGAAACCTGCATATGCACCGGCCGAGACGCCGCGCGTGGTCCCGAAGACGGGGCCGTGGAACACGAAGGTCGCCGCCTGGAGGTTGTCGAGGTCCCACACGAGATCGAGGCCCGCCTGGTAGCCGCTCCGCGCCTGCGCCGAGAGGGCGCCACCCATGAAGAAGTAGGGGTGATCGAAGGCCTTGAACGGCGCGAGCGCCGCGCAGATGCCCGAGGGGCGCTTGCCGGCCAGGATCTTCACGCTCCCCGCCGCGGGGCGCGCCGCGCCGTCGCGCGCGGGGCACGCCCCCGCCTTCTGGGCGTCGGCCAGCGCGAGCATCCCGTCGACCTCGTCGTCGAACGCGGCGTTCGCGCTCCCTTCGACCTCGGTGAGGTCCTCCGACGACGACGAGCGCTCGGCGTCGGCTGCGCAGCCGATCGCGAGGGTGGACGAAGCCGCGAGGGCGGCGAGGAGGGGCCAACGAGACGAGGAGATGGACATGGCGCTCCGTGGGGTGGGGCCGTCGGTCGCGCGTCGGCGCCGGCGGGGGAGGAGGAGGATCAGAGGCGTCGGCTCAGCGCGAGCTCGAGGCTCTTCACCTTGGCCTCGTAGGTGCTCGCGTTCCGCGAGCCGTTGTAGGAGGCGAGGTCCCAGCCCTTGGCGAGGCCCATCACCTTGGCGACGCAGAGCACCTGCATGGCCACGTCGCCGCGCAGGTAGCTCCGCGTGTCGCAGGTCCATTCACCGGCCGGGGTGCGCTCGTTGACGGTCGCCGTGATGTCGTACTTGAGCTGACCGATCCCGAACGTGTAGCCGTAGCCGGCCTCCTGCGGCGTCTCCAGGGTCCCGTCGGCGAGGCGGAAGGACGTGACGCCGGCGTCGTCGAAGTCGCTCTTCACGAACGCGCCGTCGCCATCCGAGGCGATGCCGCCGACGTCGGGACGGCAGCTCGACTCGTAGGCGGCGAGCGCGACCAGACGGATCGCGGCGCCGGGCGGGATCGTGACCCCGGTGCCGCTGATCCCCCGTTCGAGGTACACGGCCGCGGTGGCGATGGCCGCTCCGTCCGCCTCCGCGCAGGAGCGCTTGAACGCCGGAGAGGCGCTCTTGGCGTCGTCGGCGAGGATCGACGCGATCGTCCGGCCGATGTGCCGTCCGAGATCGTTCGGGTGCATGTCGAACGAGTCCGCG
>JAEUKG010000001.1 GCA_016794325.1 Myxococcales bacterium
TACGCCCCGCACGAGTCACCGTGGCAGATGACGGTGCCCCTCATCGTCCTCGGCACCGCCGCCGTCGGCGCGGGCATCCTCAACCCTGGCCTGCTCAAGCACGTCCTCCACTTGGACGACCTCCCGATGGATCACTGGCTCGAGCCGGTGTTCGACGAGGCCACGGCCGGCGGCGTGAAGGTCGCGGCCAACGCCCACACGGTGGAGTGGCCGCTCACCGGCGGCGCGTTCCTCGCGTTCGCGGTCGGCACCTTCCTCGCGTACCAGCTCTACGTCGTCCGCAAGGGAACGCAGGAGGAGGCGCTCCAGCAGACGTTCCGCAAGGTCGTCGCGGCCGCCCCCGGCGTCCTCGGCCTCGTCTTCGTCGCCTGCCTCTACCTCAACTACGGCAGCATGAAGTCGGTCACCGCCAACGTGGGCATCGTCCCCGCGATCCTCGTCGGCGCCCTCGCCCTCGGCTGCGGCTACCTCGTGTATTCGTACAAGTCGATCGGGCTCGACGAGCTCTACGACAAGACCGTCGTGAACGGCGTCGACGCCCTGAGCGAGACCGCGGCCTCCGTCGACCAGAGCATCGTCGACGGCGTCCTCGCCCGGCTGACGGCGCTGATCGTCGCCGCGACCGGCACCGTCCTCCGGGCGGTGCAGAACGGCGTGGTGCACGTCTACGCCGGCATCATGGTCGCTGGCCTCGCGGCGCTCGGCTGGTTCTTCGTGGCGCCTCACGCGGACGCGACCGTCACTCAGGCCACGAACGGCGACTTCGTCGTCGAGGCCGCGCCCGGCCTCGGCTACAGCTACCGCTGGTACGAGGACGCCGCCGGCAAGCCCGACAACGAGACGTACACGGGCGACACGAAGAAGAAATACACGGTCGAGCCAGGCAAGAAGCGGGTCGTCCGCGTCGAGGTGGCGAACGCGTTCGGCTTCACCACCGGCAAGAACATCACCCTCGAGCGGGCCAAAGAGGCCCCGAAGGCCGTCCCGATCAAGCTGGGGCAGATCCGATGAGCACGCACGCCAAACCGCACGTCTCCCCCTCGTCGTCGGGGGGCCAGCCGGCCTGGGCCGGCTCGGCCATCGCCATCCTCATCGTCCTCGTCGGGGTCCTCGCCGTCCTCAAGGTGACCGACAAGCTGAGCGTCGCCGGCGTCGTCGCGCCGCTCGTGCTCCCGGCCGTCATCGCGGCCCTCGTGCCGCGGCACCACGGGTGGGCGGTCCGCGCGCCGCTCGCCATCATGGCGGCGCTTATCGCCCTCTTCGTCCAGCAGATGTGGCCGGCGGCCAAGGAGGCGGTCGAGGGCGTCCAGGAGGCGGCCACCGAGCCGAAGAACCTGCTGTCGTGGCTCGTCGGCCTGCCGATGCTGGGCGCGATCGCGATCCTCTTCCTGCCCCGTCAGGCGCCGCGAGTCCTCAAGGCCACGACGCTGATCGTGATGCTCCTCACGCTCGCCGCGAGCATCCCGCTCCTGCGCGTCAGCTACGGCCGCGAGTACCACTTCAACGAGGACGTGGTCTGGATCGAGCGCTTCGGCATCCACTACCACGTCGCGATCGACGGCATCACGCTCTGGCTGGTGATGCTCACCACCTTCATCACGCCGATCGCCGCCTACGCGTCGTTCGGGTCGATCAACACCCGCATCAAGGACTGGTGCTTCGCCCTCCTCCTCCTCGAGGCGGCGATGATCGGCGCCTTCGTCTCCCTCGACCTCTTCCTCTTCTACGTCTTCTGGGAGCTCATGCTCATCCCGATGTACGTGATGATCGGAGTCTGGGGCGGGACCAATCGCATCAAGAGCGCGATCAAGTTCTTCCTCTACACGATGTTCGGATCGGTCTTGATGCTCGCGGCGATCCTCTACCTCGCCTACAGCTACAGCCGCCTCACCGGCACGCCCTCGTTCGACTACTTCGAGCTCCAGCGCGTGCTCTTGCCGCGGAACGTGCAGCTCGTCCTGTTCGGGGCCTTCGCGCTGTCGTTCCTCATCAAAGTGCCGATGTTCCCGGTGCACACCTGGTTGCCCGACGCCCACACCGAGGCGCCGACGGCGGGGTCGGTCATCCTGGCCGCCGTCATGCTGAAGATGGGTACGTACGGGTACTTGCGCTTCTGCATGGGGCTCTTCCCGGAGGCGTCGAGCGAGCTCGCGGCGACCCTCGGCGGCGTCGCCGTGCTCGGCGGGATCATCTACGGAGCGCTCTGCGCGTGGCGGCAAGACGACGTCAAGCGGCTGGTCGCGTACTCCTCGGTGGCGCACCTCGGCTACGTGATGCTCGGCCTCTTCGCCTGCACCCAGACGTCCATCGAGGGCGCGGTGCTGCAGATGGTGAACCACGGCATCTCGACGGGCGCGCTCTTCCTCCTCGTCGGCGTCATCTACGACCGCCGGCACACCCGCCAGCTCGACGACTTCGGCGGCCTCGCCAAGTCGATGCCGGTGTTCGCGACGATGTTCATCATCGCGACCATGGCCAGCATCGGCTTGCCGGGCACGAACGGCTTCGTCGGCGAGTTCATGATCATCACCGGCACCTTCGTCTCGACGAAGCTCGGCCACGTGAACGGCGTGCAGGCGGTGGGCGCCGCCATCGGCGTCATCCTCGGCGCGCTCTACATGCTCACCGCGGTGCAGAAGATGTTCTTCGGGCCCATCACCAAGCCCGAGAACAAGCACCTCGACGACATGAACGGGCGTGAGATCCTCGCGGTCGCGCCGCTGCTCGTCATGGTCTTCGTGATCGGGTTCTTCCCGAACATCTTCCTCACCCCGATGCGCGACGCGGTCTCGCGCGTCCAGAGCGACTTCGCCGCTCGCGTCGAGAAGCACCCGGCGCCGCTCTACTACGACGGCCCGATGCGCCTCGAGGCGCGGCTCGCCGACGCCCCCAAGACTCCGCCGGCCAAGGCGAACGACGCCAAGGTCGAGGGGAAGTAGGACACGCCATGGGACTCATGTTCGCCCTCTCCCCGCTCCTCACGCTCGCGCTCGGCGCTTGCCTCCTCATGCTCGCCGAGTCGTTCGGCAAGCGCCGCGGCGGCCTCGCCCTCGGCACGGCGATGGTCTTCTTCGCCGGCTGCGCGATGTCCGCCGGGGTCTGGCTCCGCGGCCTCGAGGGCCTCGAGGGCCTCGACTCGCTCGCCCCCTGGCTCATCCTCGACCGGTTCACGCTCTTCTTCGAGGGCCTCCTCTGCCTCGGCGGCGCGCTCGCCGCCCTCCTCGCGGGCGGCTACCTCCCCGAGCACAACCTCGATCGCGGGGAGTTCTACTCGCTCCTCCTGTTCACGACGATCGGCGGCATGATGCTCGCGGCGTCGGGGGATCTCCTGACCCTCTTCGTCGGCCTCGAGACGATGTCGATCGGCGCCTACGCGATGTCGGCCTTCCGCCGCGCGTCCCCTCGCAGCGCCGAGGGCGCGCTCAAGTACTTCCTCCTCGGCTCGTTCGCGGCCGCGATCCTCCTCTACGGCTTCGCGCTCCTCTACGGCGCCACCGGCCACACCGACCTCGTCGGCATCGGTCAGGCCGTCCGGGCGGGCACCAAGACCCCGATGGTGCTCGTGGCCCTCGCGCTCGTCGTCGCCGGCCTCGCGTTCAAGGTCAGCGCCGTCCCGTTCCACATGTGGACGCCGGACGCGTACGAGGGCGCTCCGACCCCCGCGACCACCTACATGGCGGTCGCGGTCAAGGCCGGCGCCTTCGCGATGATGCTCCGCGTCCTGCTCACCTGCTTCGGCGACCGCGCCACCGCCTCGTGGTCGTCGGGCTGGCCCCCCGCCCTCGCCCTCGTGGCCGTGCTCACGATGACGGTCGCGAACCTGGTCGCCGGTCGCCAGGAGTCGGTCAAGCGCATGCTCGCCTACTCGAGCATCGCCCACGCCGGCTACATCCTCGTCGGCGTCGTGGCGACGATGCGCGCGCCGCAAGCGAGCGCGAGCGTCCTCTTCTATCTCCTCACGTATACCGTGTCGACGGCGGGTGCGTTCGGCTCGCTCATCCTCTGCGGCCGCCGCGGCGCCGAGGCCGTGAGCTACGAGGACCTCGCGGGCATCGGCCGCCGCCACCCCGCGGCCGCGCTGCCGTTCGCGCTCTTCTTGGTGTCCCTCGCCGGGATCCCGCCCACCGCCGGCTTCTTCGGCAAGTGGTACATCTTCCGCGCGGCGATGGACGGCGGCTTCTACTGGCTGACCATCATCGCCTTCGTGAACAGCGTCATCGGCGCGTACTACTACCTCCGCGTGCTCGTGTTCATGTACATGCGCGAGCCGGCGGCGGGCGCCCCGGTGGCGACTCCGATGAAGAGCGGCTACGTCACCGCGGCCCTCATCCTCTCGGCGATCCTCGTGCTCGCGCTCGGGCTCACGCCCGGCGGCTCGCTCGACGTCGTCGAGCAAGCGGCGGGCGCGTTCAAGGTGAGCTGACCGCGTCGTCGCCACGGCGAGGCGCGACGAGGTGGGCGCGGGCCGCGGGCCGCGCCGCCTCCGGCGCGCGGTGCTCCTGGTCGAGCCACTCGAAGGCCTTGTCGAAGGAGGCGTCGGCGCGCGGATCGAGCTCGCCGTGGTGGTGGCTCGGCAGCTCCATGTAGATCGCAGGGATCTTGGCTTTGCGCAGGGCGCGGGCGCCGAGGGCCATGTTCTCGCGGACGTCGCCACGCCCGGCCATCGTGACGACCGCCTCGGCGCCCGAGAGGCGCGACGCCGACGGCACGATGGGGCCGGCGACGAGCACCAACCTCTTGAACTTGCCGGGGAATTTGGCGGCGATCCACTCGGCGCGCTCGGCGCCTTGGGAGTAGCCGACGAGGGTGAGATCCCGCGTGTCCTCCTCCCCCACCGCCTGCAGCGCGGCCTCGATGCGCGCGGCCGATGCGGCGGCGTCGCTCGACCAGCGGCGGAGGCGCGGATCGGGGCCCGGGCACGGCTTGTCGCCCTGGAGGGCGACGAGGCCCCCGCGCTTGGCGGCGGCGGCGCGGAGCGCGCCCAGATACACCTCGGGCCGATCGCAGGAGCCAGGCAAGAAGACGGTCTTCAGCCGGGTGCCGGCCGAGTCGCCCCGCACGACGAGCACCGGCAGATCCCCCGGCACCGCGAGCTCCTCGATCGCCCCAGGAGCGGCCCGCGAGACCGTCGGCGCGCGGACGCTGCTGACGGTCGGGACCTCGACGACGTCGACGCTCGGCGCGGGCGGCGCCGGGCTCGGAGCGGAACACGCGACGACCAACCCGAGGAGGGCGAACGAGCCACGACGCATCCCGAGGATCGTCCCACGCTGCGCCGCGCGAGCGCGAGTTTCCGGCGACGTTCAGCGCGCGCCTGCGCAGACACCGCGCTCGAGCTCGGTGACGGCGACGCGGCAGAGCGCCCTTCGCGCCGCCGCGACCCGCGCCGCGTCCGCGCCGCGCGCCTCCGCGGCGCGGATCGCGGGCGCGAGGGCGAGCGCGTCGGAGAGCGAAGGCGTCGCGGGCCCGAAGAGCGCCGCCGTCGACGCGGGGTCGCGCCGCGCGACGGCCGCGGTGACGACGGGATCGCGCCCGAGCGCGCCCGCGAGCCCGGCCGCGAGCTTCCTTGGAGGCGCGCCGTCGCCGCCCATGGCGTCGAAGAGGAGCGCGTGCCGCGGCCCGAGCGCGTTGGGGTCCACCGCCGGCCGCGGCTCGCCGCGGCGAGCCGCGAGCTCGACCGCGCCGTCGGCCGGTAGATCGACCGCGACGCCGCGCGCCGCGAGGTCGACGGCGAGGGGCACGAGCAGGGCGTCGCCGAGGCTGACGGGATCGTGGGGAGCGGCCGAGGCCCACGCGACCGCGATCGTCGGAGACGAGGCGGCGAGCGCGCGCGCGAGCGCGACCCACGCGGCGGGTCCCAGCGGGCGTGGCGCCGACGTCGACCCCGCGCGGGGCGAGCCGAGCGCGAGCGCCACCGCCCGCGCGCCGGCGTTCTCGGGCTCCGCCGCGAGCACGTCGGCCGAGAGCTCCGCCGCGAGCGCGCGTTGGCCGAGGAGGAGCGCGCGCGCCGCCGCCTCCTCCCTCGGCACCCGCGCGCGCACCGCGGCCGACGCGGCGCGCGCCGCGTCGCCGGTGGCCAGCGCCCCGTCGAGGCCGAGGAG
>JAEUKG010000022.1 GCA_016794325.1 Myxococcales bacterium
GACGCCCCCCGCGGACCCGGCGCCGCCCGTGTCGGCCGCCCCGGGGGAGAGGCAGCAGCTGCCGCCGCAGCCGACGCCGCCGCCGCCCTGGCCGCCCACGACGCCGCCGGTGCCCACGGACCCGCCCTCGCCGCCGTTGCCCGAGCCCTTCGCGCCGTTGCCGCCGCGTCCGCCAGCGCGCGGGCAGTTCGGCGCCGCGCCGCCCGATCCCGCGTTGCCGCACGGCCCGCAGCCGCTGCCGCCGATCTTGCCGTCGGCCGCGGCCGCCGCGTACGAGCCGCCGGCCGCGCCGTCGGCCCCGTCGTGCCCGTCGCCGACGACGATCTTGTCGTTGCGGACGAAGAGCGGGCCCACGCCCGCGAGAACGCGAACGCCGTAGAGGCTCGCGCCGTCTTTGGCCGACTGCGGCCACGAGACGTTGACCGTCAGCCCCTCGACGTGGGTCTCCTCCGCGACGGTCTCGAACAGGATCCCGGTGCCGGCGCCCGGCCCCGTCACGCCCGTCGCGTTGACGACGGTCTCGATCGCCATCCCGCCGCGCGTCTTCGAGCGCTTCCACTGGGCGTCCTGCTCGTCGAAGGAGCCGTAGATGCTGACGCCGGACGCGCCGACCACGTTCTCGGCGTACGTCTCCGCCGACACGCACACGCTCTTCTTCGGGGACTGGCCAGCCGCGAACTGGATGGCGGCGTTGATGGTCTTGAAGGGCTTGGCTCGGTCGCCGTTCGCGCCGGTGTCGTTGCCCTTGCTCGCGGAGACGAACACGCACTTGGCGGCGACGCCGTCGGTCCCGTCGCAGTTCTCGTCCTGGTACTTGTCGTCGAAGGGGTCGTTCGGGTTCGACGGCGTGCACGACGAGCCGCTCGAGGACCCGCCGCTCGACGAGCTCGACGACGCTCCGCCGTCGGCGCCGCCGCTCGACCCTCCGCCGCTCGAGCTCGACCCAGGATCGCCCGAGGACGACTCCTCCACGGTGCCGCCGCCGCCGGAGTTGGCGCACGCTCCCGCGAGCGCGACCAGCGACACCACGCCGACGACCCCCACCATCGAAGAAAACAAAGCGCGCATCGTCTTCGCATCCTAGCGCAGCCTTGGCGCGCGCGGAGTCTCTGCCACGTCGCGCGAGCGGGTGGGGGCGACCGCGAAAGCCGGCGCGTTTTCGCGCTCTTCGCGCGCGCCTCGCCCCGGCCTGGCGCCGCGCGCCTCGCAAAAATGAGGCGATTTGACCACGCGCGGCCCCTGCGCGCGGCGGGCGAGCGAGGTGATCGCAGGTGGACGGATGTGCGATGATTGCCGCGTGAAGCTCCGTCCCTTCGAGCGCATGCCCTACGCCGACCTCCCCGAGCTGCCGCGGCGGCCGCACCCGTTCGCCGACGCCCGCGCCGAGCGGGTGGTGGTCGAGACCCCGCATTTCGGAGAGCTCGGGCTCGCGTGCCGGCGCTACGGGCAGGGGCCTCCGCTCGTCTGCATCCACGGGCTCATGACCACGAGCTATTCCTTCAGGTATATCCTGGAGCCGCTGCGCGACCGGTTCGAGGTCGTGATGTTCGACCTGCCCGGGGCCGGCGACAGCGACAAGCCCGACGTCGCCTACGGCCCGCGCGAGGTCGCGGACGCGCTCGCGGCGGCGATGAAGGCCGCCGGCGCGTGGGGCGCGCCCGTGCTCGGCAACTCCATGGGCGGCTATCTGTCGATGTGGCTCGCGCTCCGGCACCCGGGCGCGGCCGCGCGGGTCTTGAACCTCCACTCGCCCGGGGTCGTCACCGCGCGGATGCGCGCGCTCGACGTCGCCTTCCACGTGCCGGTGGCGCCGCGCATCGTGGACTGGCTCGTGCGGCGCGACCCGGAGCGCTGGGTCTTCGAGAACGTGCACTACTACGACGAGTCGCTCAAGTCGCGCGAGGAGGCGCGCGCGTACGCCGCCCCCCTCCGATCGAGCGAGGGCCGCCGCGCGTTCGCGCGCCACCTCGGCGACACCCTGGCCGTCGAGCCGATGCGCGCGTTCGAGGCCCGGCTCCGGGAGCTCGGCGGCGAGCTCCCGGTGCCGCTCCTCCTCGTGTACGCGCGGCAGGATCCGATGGTGCCCCCGGAGGTCGGCCGGAGGCTCTCGGCGATGGTGCCCGGCGCGCGGCTGGTGTGGCTCGACGAGGCGTCGCACTTCGCGCACGTCGACGCGACCGATCGCTTCCTCGAGGTCGCGCTGCCGTTCCTCAGCGCCTGAGGCTCCGGACGGCGATCGCGAGGGCGAGGGCGAGGGCGAGCGGCGCGATCGCGCCCGGGCCCGGGCCTGGGGGCTCGGCGTGCGCGGCGCACCCGCGCGCGGTGCGCGGCGGCGGCGAAGGACGCTCGGGGGCCGCGGGGCGATCGGGCCCGGCGTCGGCGACCGCCACGCCGGCCGCGGCTCCGCCGTCCGCGCCGCCCGAGGGCCTCGCGCTCGGCGCGGGGTCGGGGGTCGGCGCGGGCGGGTCGACGCGCACGCGCGGGGCCATCCAGTCGAGGACGCGGTCGGCGGTCCCCGGCTTCGCGAGCGCGCTCCACTCGCCGTCGTGGGCGGCGCGCGGCAGGAGGTCCCACGTCACGTCGTGGCCGCAGCCCGCGTAGTGATCGCGGAGCCCGCGGGCGAGGTGGTGGAGCGGGTTCGCGTCGCCGACCAAGAAGTAGACCGGGACCTTCACCGAAGCGCACGTCGCGGACGCGGGCGGGATCCCTCCGCCGTGGATCACGACGCTCGCGAAGCGCGGCGTCAGCGCTTGGCTCCGCCACCCGACGTACGACGCTCCGCCCGACCATCCGACGAGGTGGACCCGCTTCGGATCGACGGGCGCGCGACGGGCCGCGCTCGCGACCTCCGCCGCCACCCACGCCGGATCGCCGTCCCACTGCCAGTAGCTGCCTTTGCAGCCCTTGTCGCGTGGGCACTCGAGCGCGAGGAGGTTCCATCGGCGCGCGGCGACGGACCTCGACCACGCCGCGGCCAGCGTCTTGGCCGCCTGCCCGTCACCCGGCAGGAGCACGACGAGGGGCGCGGCGTCGGAGCCCGGAGCGCGCTCGAGCACGCACCCCGCGCACGACGGTGGCGGCGCGCTCGCGTCCGCGGCGACGGCGATCGGGGCGGCCGCGTCGGCGCTCACGCGGCGCCGCGCCCGGCGGGGCGAGAAGCTCGCCTCGGGCCTCCGAGGTGGAGCGCGGGTCTCTGGGACGCTCGGCGGATCAACGAGCGACGATCTTCGCACGACCCGCGACGCGCGCGTCACGGCTCCGCGCGGAGGTCGCGCCGAGCGGAGGTCGCTCGGCGCCCCGGCCCGCGCCGGCGCCGGGGGCGCCGCCGCGACCCGACGGCAACTGGGGTGGTAACTCCTCCCCCCATCGCGGGAATGAATGCCAATGTTGACGCATAGATACGACACTGGACCGCCGCGTGCACCGGCGGCGGCCCGATGGTAACCTCGAGGTCGATGATCCGGCACCCTCGGTACGAGGCGGGCGAGCCCGTCGGCGAGGGAGGGCAGGGGCGCGTCGTCCGCGTGCGCGACCGCGAGGCGCCGGACCTGGCCCTCGTCGCGAAGGTCGTCCGGTCGCGCGCCGGAGCGGGCGCGCTGCGCGCCGAGTTCGCCGCGCTGTGCCGCCTGCGCCTGCCCGGCCTCGCGACGCCTCACGACCTCGCGACCGACGAGGGCACGGGCGACTGCTTCCTCGTCGAGGAGCTCGTGGCGGGGCCCGACGCCCGCGCGTACGTCGAGCAGGGGGCGAGCGCCTCCGAGCGGCGCGCGCGCTTCGCCGACGTCCTCTCCGCGGTTGCCGACACCCTCGCGGCGATGCACGACGCCGGCGTCCTCCACGGCGATCTCAAGCCGGAGCACGTCCGCGTCGATCGATCCGGGCGCCCCGTGCTCCTCGATCTCGGGGCCGCGGTGACGCGCGGCGACGACGCGGTCGCGCTCACCCGCGCGTACGCCGCTCCGGAGATCCTCGCCGGGGCGCGGCCGTCGGTCGCGAGCGATCTCCACGGCCTCGGCGCCGTCGCGTGGGCGATGGTGACGGGGCGCCCGCCGCCCCCGGCGCGCGAGCGGCGTCCGCTCCGCGAGGTCACCTCGGAGCTCGCGCCGAGCGTCTGCGACGCGGTCGACCGGCTCCTCGCCGATCACCCGAGGGACCGACCCGAGGACGCGCGGTGGCTCCTCGGCAAGCTCGGGGCCCGCACCGCTCCCCGCCGCGGCGCGCGACCCAGCGAGGCGCCGGCCGCGCGCGCGAGCCCCCGGATAGACCCCCGCCGGGCGGCGGGGCGCGACCAGAC
>JAEUKG010000145.1 GCA_016794325.1 Myxococcales bacterium
GAAGGGTGCGCCTGGCTCACGCCCGGCGCCTACGTCGACGTCCGCTTCGACACGCCCCCGGCGCCGGGGGTCGAGGCGCCGGTCGTCGTCCCCCGCGAGGCGGTGACGGATCTCCGCGGCGCGCCTTGCATTTTCGTCGCCGAGCCCGAGCGGGGCGCCTTCCGCGCGCGGCTCGTCCACCAGGGCCTCGCGACCGCCGAGGACGTCGTCATCGACGACGGCCTCGCGCCGGGGGAGGTCGTGGCCACGAGCGGCGCGCTCTTGCTCAAGGGCCAGCTCCTGCGCGCCGAGCTCGGGGGCGACTGATGCGCTTCGTCGTCGACCTGTCGGTGCGCCACCGCGTGCTCGTGTTCCTCGCGGTCGCCCTCTACGTCGCCCTCGGCGTGCGCGCGTTCGGCGAGCTGCCCATCGACGCCGTCCCCGACGTCACCAACGTCCAGGTGCAGGTCTTGACGTCGAGCCCCGGGCTCTCGCCGCTGGAGGTGGAGGCCCTCGTGACCCGCCCCGTCGAGCTATCCCTCATGGGATTGCCGCGCTCCCAGAGCATCCGCTCGGTGTCGCGCAGCGGCGTGTCGGCGGTCACGGTGGTGTTCGAGGACGACACCGACCTCGGCGAGGCGCGCTCGCTCGTGTCCCAGCGGCTGCCGGCGGCGCGCGCCGCCGTCGTCCGGGGGGCGAAGCCGGAGATGGGCCCGATGAGCACCGGCCTCGGCGAGGTGTTCCATTTCACCGTGTCGTGGCCAGGGCACACCCCCGCCGAGATCCGCACCCTGCTGGACTGGGAGATCGGGCTCGCGCTCCGCACCGTGCCGGGGGTGGTCGAGGTCAACGGCTGGGGCGGCGACACGCGGCAGGTCGAGGTCCGGGTGCGAACCCCCGACCTCGCCGCTCACGGCGTCACGCTCGGGCAGGTCGAGCGCGCGCTCACGAGCGGCGGCGAGAGCGCCGGCGGCGGCGCCCTCGAGCGCGGGCAGGAGCAGCTCATGGTGCGGCTCGACGGGCAATACCGGAGCGCGGACGCCGTCGCCCACCAGGTGATCGCGACCCGGCCCGGGGGCGCGCCCCTCCTGGTGAAGGACGTCGCCGACGTGAGGGACGGCGTCGGCTTCCGCCTCGCCGCCGCGACCCGCGACGGGAAGGGCGAGACCGTCTACGCGATGGTGCAGATGATCGCCGGCGGCAACGCCCACGACGTCGTGTCGCGGGTGAAGGCGAAGCTCGTCGAGATCGACAAGACCCTGCCCCCCGGCGCCCACGTCGAGCCCGTCTACGACCGCGCCTCGCTCGTCGACCGGGTGCTCTCGACGGTGAAGCGCTCGCTCGCCGAGGGCGGGCTCGTCGTCGTGATCGTGCTCTTCCTCATGCTCGGCGACGCGCCGGCCGGGCTCGTCGTCGCCACCGTGATCCCGCTGTCGATGCTGGGCGCCTTCGCGCTCATGCGCGTCTTCGGCATCACCGGCAACCTGATGAGCCTCGGCGCCATCGACTTCGGGCTCGTCGTCGACGGCGCCGTCGTCGTCGTCGAGGGCGCGCTCGCCACGATGGCGGTGCGGAAGGCGAGCGCGCGCGACGCGCTCGTGCACGAGGCCGAGACCGCGGGCCGCCCGATCGCGTTCGGGGTGCTCATCGTGGCCATCGTGTACGTCCCGGTGCTCCTCCTCGACGGCGTGGAGGGGAAGATGTTCCGGCCGATGGCGATGACGGTCCTCTTCGCGATCCTCACCGCGCTCGTCCTCACGTTCACCTGGGTGCCCGCGCTCGCCAGCGTCGCGCTGAGGAGGGCCCCCGCGCGGGAGCCGGTCCTCGTGCGCGCGCTCCGCCGACTCTACGCGCCGGTGCTCGACTGGACCGTGGGGCGGCCGGGCGTGGCCGCCGCCGCCGCCGCCGCGCTCGTCGCCGCCGGCGTGGCCGTCGGAGCGACCCGCGGCGCCGAGTTCGTGCCCCGCCTCGAGGAGGGGGACCTCGTCGTCCAGATCACGCGCCCGCCGAGCGTGTCGCTCCGCGAGGCCGTCTCCGGCACCACCACCGCCGAGCGGACCCTCGCCGCGTTCCCCGAGGTCGTCGCGACGGTGTCGCGCACCGGCAGCCCCGACGTCGCCACCGACATCATGGGCGTCGAGCAGACGGACCTCTTCGTGTTCCTCCGGCCGCCCGGGGAGTGGAAGACGGCGCGCACGCGCGAGGCGTTGGTCGAGCACCTCGACGAGGCCCTGCGGCGCGAGCTCCCGGGCGCGGCGTTCGCGTTCACCCAGCCGATCGAGATGCGCACCCAGGAGCTCCTCGGAGGGTCCAAGAGCGACGTCGGGGTGAAGATCTACGGCGCCGATCTCCGCGTCCTCGCCGAGCTCGCCGGCGCCGTCGCCCGCGAGATCGGCAAGGTGGACGGCGCGGCCGACGTGCGCATGGAGCAGCTCTCGGGGCTCCCCGTCCTCACGGTGCGACCCGACCCGTGGCGCGCGGGGCGCGCGGGCGTCGGCGCGGAGGAGCTCCGGGCCGCGGTCGAGACCATCCGCGCGGGCCGCGTGGTCGGCACGTTGGTCGAGACCGACCGCCGCTTCGACGTCGTCCTCCGGGGCGACGCCGCGACGTCCGTCGGCGGGCTCGGGTCGGCGCCGCTCGTGATCGAGGGGGGCAAGGTCGTCGATCTCGCGAGCGTCGCCGACGTGCGCGCGGAGGACAGCCCCGTGGTCGTGAGCCACGAGCGCGGCCGAAGGCGCGTGCTCGTCGAGGCCAACGTCCGCGGGCGCGACCTCGCGTCGTTCGTCGGCGAGCTCGAGCGGCGGATCCGCGCCGTCCCCACCCCACCGGGATACTCCACCGAAATCACCGGCCAATACGAGCACTTGGTGCACGCGGCGCGCCGCTTCGCGTTCATCGTCCCCGTGACGCTCGTGGTCATCTTCGTGCTCCTCTACCTCTCCTTCGGGCGCGTCCGCCCCGCGCTCCTCATCCTCATCAACGTCCCCGTCGCCACGAGCGGCGGCCTCCTCTCGCTCGCCGCGCGCGGGCTCCCGATGTCGATCGCCGCGGCCGTCGGGATGATCGCGCTCTTCGGCGTCGCGACCCTGAACGGCGCCGTCCTCCTCGGCGCCGCCGAGCGCCTCCGGGACCAAGGCGAGGGCGCGATCGAGGCCGCGCGCCTCGCCGCCGCGGAGCGCTTCCGGCCGGTGCTCACGACGGCGCTCGTGGCCGCGGTCGGCTTCGTGCCGATGGCGCTCGCGACGGGCAGCGGCGCGGAGGTCCAGCGGCCGCTCGCGACGGTGGTGATCGGCGGCCTCGTGACCTCCACCCTCCTCACCCTCGTGCTCCTGCCCGCCCTCTACGCGTGGGCGTCCCGGCGCGGTGGGGCGAAGGTAGACGTCGCCACCGGCGCGCGTGTAGATGAGGTGCATGCCTGACAAGCTCCTCTTGGCCATCGACCAGGGCACCACCGGCTCGACCGCGCTCGTCGTCACGCTCACCGGCGAGACGCGAGGGCGCGCGACCGTCGACTTCCCCCAGCACTTCCCGAAGCCGGGCTGGGTCGAGCACGACGCGAAGGAGATCTGGTCGAGCGTCGAGGCGGCGGTGAAGGGCGCGCTCGCGAAGGCCGGCGTGCGCGGCGAGGACGTCGCCGCGATCGGCATCACCAACCAGCGCGAGACGACCCTCGTGTGGGACAGGAAGACCCACGAGCCGATCCACCGCGCCATCGTGTGGCAGTGCCGGCGCACCGCCGACACCTGCAAGCAGCTCGAGGCCGACGGCGTCTCGCCGCGCGTGCGCGACAAGACGGGGCTCGTGCTCGACGCCTATTTTTCGGGCACCAAGGTCGCGTGGATCCTCGACGCGGTGGACGGAGCCCGCGCGCGCGCCGACCGCGGGGAGCTCGCCTTCGGGACCATCGACTGCTTCCTCGTCCACCGGCTCACCGGCGGCGACGTCCACGCGACCGACGTGACGAACGCGTCGCGCACCCTGCTCATGGACCTCCGGAGCTTGGCCTGGGACGACGAGCTCCTCCGCATCTTCCGCGTGCCGGCCTCGGTGCTCCCGAAGATCGTGGGCTCGGCCGAGGTCGTCGCCCACACCCGCGGCGTCGGCTTCCTCCCCGACGGGATCCCGATCGCGGGGATCGCCGGCGACCAGCAGGCGGCGCTCTTCGGCCAGGCCTGCTTCGACGAGGGCGACGCCAAGTGCACCTACGGCACCGGCGCCTTCGCGCTCGCGAACATCGGCAAGCGCGTCGTGCTCTCGGAGCGCGGCCTCGTCACCACCGTCGCGTGGAAGGTCGGCGGCGAGACGACGTACGCCCTCGAGGGCAGCGCCTTCATCGCCGGCGCCGCGGTGCAGTGGCTGCGCGACGGCCTCGGCATCATCCAGAGCGCGTCGGAGGTCGAGGCGCTGGCGAGCCAGGTGAGCTCGAGCGAGGGCGTCACGTTCGTGCCCGCGCTCGCGGGCCTCGGCGCGCCGTATTGGGATCCGAACGCCCGCGGCACCATCGGCGGGCTCACCCGCGGCAGCACGCGCGCCCACGTCGCGCGCGCGACCCTCGAGGGCATCGCCTTCAGCGTCCTCGACCTCCTCGGCGCGATGGCCGCCGACGCGGGACGGCCGCTCACCAAGCTCCGGGTCGACGGCGGCGCGTGCGCCAACGGCCTGCTCATGCAGACCCAGGCCGACCTCGCGAACGTCATCGTCGAGCGACCCACCGAGATCGAGTCGACGGGGCGCGGCGCGGCGATGCTCGCGGGGCTCGGTGCGGGGCTCTCCGACATCGGCGCCGTCCGACGCATGTGGAAGCACGATCGCAGCTTCTCTCCCACCATCGGCGAGGCCGAGCGAGCGCAGCGAACGGCCGCCTGGCGACGCGCCGTCGCCGCCGCGCGGCTGGCCTGAGTCGACCGCCCGCGGCGAGGGGCTGGGCCCAGGCGCGGGCGCCGGCTCGGCCGTTCGCGGAGCTTCCCGTCGGGGCCAGGGCGTGCGACTCTTGTGGAGTACCTTCTCTTTCGGGCCGCCCCAAGCCCAGGTGCGCGCTCGACTTTCGTCGCCTCTCGGCGGCGTTTCGAACTTCACCAGCCAACCGCCGCTTGACGCCCCGGCTCCGCCGCGCTGCCCGCGCGACGACGCCGCAAGCCCGGCTTCGGCTCGTGCTTCTGAAGGGAGTGACGACTAAAATGACCGAGCAAGAGAACGGGCCCGTCCGCGACGTGCCCGTGGACTGGGAGGCGCTGGAAGACGCCTTCGAGAACAACGCGCCCGAGGTTCATAGCTACCTGCACCTGGTGACCGGCGAGGTCCTGCGCGTCGTCGACGGCGTGGCCGACCCCCAGATGCACGTGCGCATCAGCTCCGACAACAACTACCTGCGCATCGACCCGGTGAGCTCGCGCGAGCAATACCGGTGGATGGAGCGGTTCATCCCGATGGTGGACGAGCCCGAGCTCCGCGCGAAGCTCACCCACTCGATCGACGGCAAGGGGGCCTTCCGGCGCTTCAAGGACGTGCTCATGTCGTACGGCACCGAGCGCGAGCGCTGGTTCACCTTCCGGAGCGAGCGGCTGCGCACCTTCATGGAGGCGTGGCTGAGCGCGCACGCCCTCAAGGCGACGCCGCGGCCCCAGTGGGTCGACGGCCCCCCGTCGGAGGAGGCGCCGCCCGACAGCGTCCTCGCGCCGCAGCCGAGCAGCGAGGAGGCGCCGAAGTCGCAGAGCGGCCGCCGCACCCGAAGCGCCGAGGTGCTCCGCCAGAGCCTGCGCGAGCTCGCCGAGACGCTCGGCCCGCGCGAGCTCGAGACCCTCGTCGCGTTCGCCGAGTTCTGCAAGGCGCGGCGCGCGGCGCGCGGCTTCGCCCATCACCACGAGCACCAGGTGCAAGAGCGCGAGGCGGCGGCGCAGTCGCAGCGCGCCGCGGTGCTCGTCACGAGCGGCTTCGGCTCCGCGCCGCCCGACAAGGGCGGGCAGACTCCATGAAGCGCGGAGCGGCGGTCGCGACCGCCGCCCTCGCGCTGACGCTGGGCGCGCTCCTCGGAGGCGACGCCCGCGCGGACGCGGTGCTCGTGGATCGGGCGGCGGCGCGGTGGTCGACGCCCGAGACCGGTGGGCCGCCGCGCCCGCGCTTCGTGACCGCGCGCCA
>JAEUKG010000045.1 GCA_016794325.1 Myxococcales bacterium
GCAGGACGGCGTGCGAGGCGCGCGCGCGCGCGCAAGGGGTGCACGCCGGCGCAACCCACGCGCCCTCGCGGCGTGCGCGGCCCCCGGCGATGGGCTACCATGACCCTCGAGCGCCCCCGCCGTCGCGGGGGAGCTACGCGGCGGCGGTCTCGCCCCGCTCGGTGAATGAACGAAGAGCTCGTGTCTCTCCTCCGCGCCCTCGACGGCGTTCGACAGTCTCCGAAATACCACCCCGAGGGCGACGCCCTCTTCCACTCGCTCCAGGTCTTCGAGCTCGCGACGCGCGCGACGCCCGATCGCGTCCTCTGGGCGGCCGCGCTCCTCCACGACGTGGGCAAGGCCGTGGACGGCCCGCTCCACGACGAGGTGGGGGCCGATCTCCTCGAGGGGCTGGTGTGCGATCGCGCGGTCTGGCTCGTACGCCATCACCTCGATCTCCTCCGCGATCGGCGGCTCACCCGCCGGCGCCTGCACGGGACCGCGGCGCTCCGCGACCTCGAGCTCTTGCGCCGCTGGGACCTCGGCGGCCGCGATCCGAGGGCGAGGGTGATGGACGTCGACGACGCCCTCGCGCTGCTGTTCGACGGCGACGCCCGGGCGCTCGATCCCGACGCGGGCGAGGGGAGCTTCGACCCCCTCTCGCCATGAGCTGGGAGCGGTACGGCGGGCTGCGGGCCGCGCTCGCGCAGCTCGCCGCGCAGATCATGTACGGCGAGGACGTGAAGCAGTACTTCACCGCCAAGCGCCTCGCGGCCAAGCGGCTCCTCAAGCGCGAGGGCGCGCGGACGATCCGCTATCGGCCGCAAGACCTGCCATCGAACGGCGAGATCAAGCAGGCGCTCCTCGAGCTCGTCACCGAGATCGAGGGCGACGCGCGCACCCAGCGGCTGTTCGCGATGCGCGTCGTCGCCCTCGAGGCGATGGCGGAGCTCACCCCGTTCTCGCCGCGGCTCATCGGCTCGGTGGCGACCGGCCACGTGCGGAGCGGTAGCGACGTCGATCTCCACGTGTTCGCCTGGGACGCCTCCGACGTGGTCGCTCACGTGCGGAGCCTCGGGTGGGCGCACGACACCGAGCGGGTGAGCATCCTCAAGCACGGCAAGGTGATGGAGTTCACCCACGTGCACGTCGCGGACGTCTTCCCCATCGAGCTCACGGTGTACCCCCCGAACGAGCTCCGGAATCGCCCGCGGAGCAGCACCGACGGCAAGCCCATCGTCCGCGTCCGCGACGCGGCGCTGCGCAAGCTCTGCGAGGCCGAGCACCCCGAGCTCTACCGCCGGTACGTGGAGACGGGGGAGGTGCCGTCGCTCGACGACATCCTCGCCGCGGAGGACCAGGGCGACGGAGGTGACGGCGCCCTCGACCTCGCCCTCGCCGAGGACGCGGACGACGAGGCGTGGCCGCCCGACCTCGTCGACCCCTGGTCGGACGACGGCGACGCCGCCGCGGCGACGGCGGGGGAGGGGGACGGCGACGCCGGCGCCGGGGACGACGACGACGAAGACGAGCGCGAGCCGAGGCTCCGTCGCGTCGGGCGCGGCGGTCGTCGCCCGCGCGGCGCGCGCGAGCGGAGCGGGATGGAGTGAGCCGCGTCAGCCGCGGAACGCGGCGCGCGCGCGCTGGAGGCCGGCGACGAGGCGCTCGACGTCGCCGGCCTCGGTGCGGTGGTTGTTCACGCAGGCTCGAAGGGCGCGCCCACCGTTCGCGAAGCGCGGCACGGAGATCCATCCGTCGCCGGCGCCGACGACGTCGCGCGCGACGGCGTCGAGGAACTTCGCGTCGCGTCGCTCCCGGTCGCAGAAGCAGACGAGCGGCAGCGGGCTGTCGTTCACGATCTCCCAATCGCGGGCGCGGAGCTCCGCGCGCAGCGCGTCGGCGAGCGCGAGCCGGCGTCGCCACGACGCGGCGAAGCCCTCGAAGCCGCACGCGAGCAGGGGGAGGTACACCCGGAGGCCGAGGAAGCGGCGCGACCACGCCATCCCGCGTCCGTACGGGTCGTCGTCCCCGTCGCGCGGCATGTACCCCGTCCGCTCGGCGAAGACGCGCGGCAGGACGTCGGGGCGGCGCGTGAGCAGCACGCCGGTGCCCATCGGCGCCGACATCGCCTTGTGCGGGTCGAAGGTGATCGACTCGGCGGCGCGCACGCCGTCGAGCCGTGGGGCGAGCTCCGGCACGAGCGCGGCGAGCCCGCCCCACGCCGCGTCGACGTGCACCCAAGCGCCGGCGCGCCGGCCGATCGCGACGATCTCGGGTACGGGATCGATGGCGCCGGAGCTCGTGGTGCCCACGGTCGCGACGACGAAGAAGGGGGTCCGCCCCGCGGCGCGGTCTTCGGCGATCATCGCGCCGAGCGCGCCCGGCTTCATCCGGTGGTCGGCGCCCGAGGGGACGACGCGCACCGCCTGGGCGCCGAGGCCGGCGACGCGCGCGGCGCGCTTGATGGTGGCGTGGCCCTCGTCGGAGACGTAGGCGACCGGATCCGACGGGAGCGAGCGCACTCCGCGCTCCCCGACCTCGGGGAAGCGGGACGTGAGCGCGGCGAGGAGGGCCGTCGTGTTCGACTCGCTCCCGCCCGAGGTGAGCACGCCGCCCACCTCACCCTCCGCGTAGCCGAATCGCCGGCCGAGCGCGGCGATCACGGCGTCGTCGACGGCGACGGCCCACGGCGCGTGCCCGCGGGTCGCGAGCTGCGGGTTCTCGGCCGCGACGAGCGCGTCGGCGATCACCGAG
>JAEUKG010000149.1 GCA_016794325.1 Myxococcales bacterium
AGGCGCGCGGGTGCCCGGCCGAGGCGCTGTGCCGCGACGCCGGCCTCCGCCGCGGCGCGCTCGCCGACGACGAGGCGCGCATCCCGTACGCGCTCGTCGACCGCCTCGCGGAGCTCGTCGTCGCGCGCGTCGACGAGCCGAACCTCGGCCTCCGCCTCGCCGAGGACGTCGGCGATCCGCGGCACATGGATCCCGGCGTGCTCCTCCTGATGGCGAGCCCCACGATCGCCGAGGCGCTCGCCCGCATGGTGCGCGTGCAGCGCTACTGGGGCGACGGCGCGCGATCGCAGGTGCTCGCGGCGCCGGACGGTGTGCGCGTGCGGTGGATGTCGGGGCCGCTCGGGGCGCTCACCCGGCACACCGACGAGTGCGCGATGGCGGAGATGCTGCTCGGCCTGCGCGGGATGACCCAGGCGCAAGTGACGCCGCGCGCCGTGCGCTTCCGCCACCGCGCGCCGGCCGATCTGCGCCCCCACGGCGCGCTCTTCGGGTGCCCGCTCGAGTTCGACGCCGACCACACCGAGCTCGAGCTCGACGCGCCGACGCTCGCGATCCCGATGTCCGCGGCGAACCAGGCGTTTTCGGCGATCTTCGCGGCGCAGGTCGACGCCGCGCTCGCGCGCCTCGACGCCGCCGGCGCCGGCTTCGTCGCCGAGGCCCGGCGGGTCATGCTCGCCGCGTCGGGCGCGCGCTGCACCCTCGAGGGCACCGCCGAGGTCCTCGGCACCACGCCCCGCACCCTCCAGCGGCGCCTCGCCGACGAGGGGACGACCTTCGCGCGCTTGCGCGACGCGCTCCGGCGCGAGCTCGCGACCGGCTATCTCGAGAAGGGCATGACGGTCGCCGACGTCGCGTGGTCCCTCGGCTTCGCCGACGTGACGGCGTTCCACCACGCCTTCCGCCGGTGGACGGGCACGACCCCGCGCTCGGTGCGCAGGCCCGGATAGGCGCGGCCTGCGCGGACGCGACAAAGGATTGCGCGATCGCGACGCGCGGGAACGAACGCCGGCCTCGGGGGTCGGCCGCGCATGCCCTCGCGCCCGCTCCTCCCGTTCCTCGTGATCGTCTACGCCACCACCTGGCTCTTCCAGCTCCCCCTGGTGCTCGTCGCCTTCGGGGTCGCCCTCGATCCCGCGCCGCTCATGCCGCTCGTGGTGCTCGGCTTCTTCGCGCCGCTCCTCGCCGCGATCGTGCTCGCGCGCCTCGAGCCCCCGCCTCGCACCCCGCTCCTCGCGCCCCTCGCGCCGCGCGGACGGATCGTCTGGTACGTCGTCGCGCTCCTGCACGGCCCCGCGCTCTACACCGCGGCGCGCGCGCTCTACGGCGCGGCGGGAGGGGAGGGCGCGGCGTGGGCCTACCCGCTCGCGAGCGCCGCGAACGTCGGCGCCATGCTGATCATCCCGTTCACCGAGCAGATCCCCTGGCGGCTCTTCCTCTACCCGCGGCTCGAGGCGCGCCTCGGCCCCCTCGGCGGGAGCCTCGCGACGGGCGCCGCGTGGGCGATCTTCCACGCGCAGAAGCACCTCCTCCTCGGGCCCGGCACGCCGGCGGCCGCGCTCGCCGCGTCGGCGCCGCTCGTCGTCGTCATGGTCGCCGGCACCGTGGTCCACACCTGGCTCCAGCGGCGCTCGGGGGCCGCGCTCGTCGTCGTCGTCGCCCAGGCGGGCCTCTACCTCGACAACCCGGCCTACGCCGTCGGCTCGACGCTCGTGCCGCTCTGGCTCCTCGCGGGGGCGTACGCGGCGCTCGCGTTCGCCGTGGTCTCCCTCGATCCCGCTCGGTTCCGGAGGGCATGACCGGAGCCTTCGCAAGGCCCGCGCCAGCGCCGGCGGCCCGGCCGACCGCGCGCGGGGCTGGCGCCTGCGTCGCGGATGTTTCATAGTGGAACGTGTGAAACACGAGGGTGAACCACGCCGGCTGCCGATCGCGACCCCGTGCAGCGAGCCGATGGAGCGCCCGCGCCTCTG
>JAEUKG010000089.1 GCA_016794325.1 Myxococcales bacterium
CAAGGTCGCCGAGGTGTACGAGGACCACCTGAACGATCTCGCCGAGGCGACGCGCCGCTACGAGGCCGCCCTGGCGATCGCGCCCTCGAGCCTCACCGCCCTGAAGGGCCTCGACCGCATCTTCAACCGCAACGGGCAATACCGCGAGCTCTTGGAGGTCCTCGAGAAGCAGATCGCGGTCGCGGCGACGCCCCGCCAGAAGATCAACCTCTTCGAGCGGATGGCGGCCCTCTACGACGAGGAGTTCCTCGATCACGGCAAGGCCGCGGAGGCCCTCGAGGCCGTCCTCGAGATCGACGGGTCGAACGACGGCGCCCTCACCGGCCTCGTCCGCCACTACCGCGCCCTCGACAAGTGGGAGCCGGTCACCCAGCTCCTCGAGCGGCACGCGAACCTCACCACCGACGTGACCCGCCGCATCGAGCTCCTCCTCGCCCGGGCGCGCGCCCTCGCGGAGCAGGTGGGCTCGCCCGATCGCGCCACCCGCGCCTACGAAGAGATCCTGAAGCTCCAGCCCGGTCACGCGGGCGCGCTCGAGGCGCTCGCGCACCTGCGCGAGGCGACCGGCGACGCGCACGCGGCGCTCAGCGCCATCGAGGCCCTCGCCCTCAAGGCGCCGAACGCGGAGGCGAAGGCCGAGCAGTGGATGCGCGCGGCGCGCCTCCTCGAGTCGCGCGGCGACAAGGACGGCGCGATCGAGCGCTACAAGCTCGCGCTCGACGTGAGCCCGAAGGACGTCGCCGCCGCGACGGCCCTGCGCAAGGCGTACGCCCACCGCGGCGACTGGACCAACGTGATCGCCCTCGTCGAGCGCGATCTCGGCCACGCGGAGGGCGATCTCGCCAAGGCGCGCCTGCACGGCGAGCTCGCGCGCGTCTTCCACCAGAAGCTGGAGGAGAAGGACAAGGCCGAGGCCGCCGCGCGCAAGGCCCTCGACCTCGACGCGACCTGCATCGACGCGCTGATGGTCATGGGCGACGTCGCCTACGACGCCGGCCGCATGCTGGAGGCCGCGAAGCACTTCGAGACCCTCGTGGGCCGCTCGAACCTGATGGCGAAGGAGGACGCGGTCCGCGTCCTCGTCCGCTTCCTCGAGGCGTTCGGGAAGGCGAACCGCCCCGCGCCGTCGGGCTCGCTCCCGCCGGACGCGCCCCGCGACAGCCAGGGGCGCATCAGCATCGCCCCCACGAGCCAGAGCCGCGTCCAGGCGAGCGCGCCGCCGCCGCCGGTCACGAACCCCCGCATGATCGCGGCGGTCGAGGCCCTCCAGACGCTCGCGCCCAAGGACGTGGAGGCGCTCTCGCGCGCCGCCAACGCGCTCTTCGAGTTCGGCGATCCGAAGACCGCCTACAAGATGCACGACGACCTCTTCAAGAGCCACGGCAAGGAGCTCGCGGGGGCCGATCGCGCCGAGGCGCTCTACCACCTCGGCGAGAGCGCGCGCCGCAGCGGCGATCTCGACGCCGCGCTCGCGCCGCTCAAGGAGGCCGCCGACCTCGACCCTTCGAACCCGCGGCCGCTCCGCGCCCTCGCGCGCATCCACGAGGAGCGCGGCGAGTGGGAGGACGCGGTCAAGGTGCGCAAGCGGCGCCTGACCGTCGCGGTGGGCGCCGAGCGCTTCGAGCTCCTCCTGGAGATCGGCGACATCGAGTTCCAGAAGCTCTCCGACCGCGCCCGCGCGGGGAAGACCTACCAGTCCGCGCTCGAGGAGCGCCCCGACGACCGCAAGCTGCTCACCAAGCTGATGCAGCTCTACTCGGAGGAGAAGGACTGGGCGAAGCTCGTCGACGTCGTCCTCCGCTTGGCCGACTTCGTCGAAGATCCGAAGCAGCGCGCGAAGTACATGCACACTGCAGCGACCATCGCGTCGCGGCAGCTCACCAAGGTCGACCAGGCGCTCGGCTTCTACGAGCGCGCGATCGAGTTCGATCCCTCGCTCACGAAGGCGATCGACGAGGCGCTCGAGCTCTACCGCCAGAAGGCCGACCACGCCTCGGTCAAGCGCCTGCTCAACATGCAGCTCGAGCACGCGAAGACGAGCGGCGACCGCGCGAAGATCGTCAAGGTGCTCGACGCGCTCGGCGACCTCTACCGCAAGTTCTTGAACGAGCCGGTCCTGGCGATCGACGCGTACGAGGCGGCCCAGGCCTTCGAGCCCGACGACAAAGCGCGCCAGGAGACGCTGGCCGAGCTCTACGCGAGCGATCCGAAGCAGTACCTCGACAAGGCGGTCAAGTCGCAGACGGCGATGCTGCGCAAGAACCCGTACAAGGTCGAGGCCTACAAGCTCATGCGGCGCTTGTTCACCGAGAGCAAGCGCGCCGACCCGGCGTGGTGCCTCTGCCAGGCGCTCAGCGTCTTGAACCTCGCCGAGCCCGACGAGGAGCGGTTCTACAAGAAGCACCGCACCGACACCGCCGCCCCCGCGCAGGCCGCGGTCGACGAGAACGACTGGGGCAAGCTGCAGCACCAGGACCTCGACCCGCTGGTGACGAAGCTCTTCGCCATGATCCAGCCCACGATCATGCGCGTGCGGACCCAGCCGCTCGAGCAGATGGGCTACGACCCGCGGTACGCGATCGACACGTCGCTCCACCCGTACCCGGTGTCGCAGACGCTCTACTACGCCCTCGGCGTGCTCGGGATGCAGGCGCCGCTCGTGTTCCAGAACAACAACGATCCGGCGTCCCTCGGCTTCCTCCACGCGCGCACGCCCGGCATCGTCCTCGGGCGCGCGGCGTTCGACACGAGCGTGCCGACGCAGTCGCTCGCGTTCGTGGCCGGCCGTCACCTCACGTATTTCCGGCCGGGGTACTACGTGCGGCACCTCGTGCCGACCGGCACCGGCCTGAAGGCGTGGCTCTTCGCGGCCATCAAGATGAGCGTGCCGAGCTTCCCGGTCGCGCCCGACATGATGGGCCAGGTCAACGAGGCGATGGGCGCGATGGCCCAGGACTTCCAGGGCGCGCAGAAGGAGCTCCTCGCGAGCCACGTCTCCAAGCTCATCCAGGCGGGAGGGTCGCTCGACCTGAAGAAGTGGGTGGCGTCGATCGATCTCACCGCCGACCGCGCGGGCTTCCTCCTCGCCCACGATCTCGGCCTCACCGCCGAGGTCATCCGCGCGACCGAGGAGGGCTCGAGCGTCCCGATCAAGGAGCGGCTGAAGGAGATCGTCCTCTTCAGCATCAGCGAGGAGTATTTTGGGCTCCGTGACAAGCTCGGGATCAGCATCGACTCGTGACCTCGGGGCGTGGGCGCGGCTGCCGTCGGCGGTCGCGCTCGCCCTCGGCTTCGCCCTCGCGGGTTGCCCGAAGAGCGAGCCCGCGAAGGGCGGGCCCTCCACCACCTCGGCCGAGGCCTCCGCGGCCGCGTCCGGCGCCGCCTCCGCGGGGAGCTCGGCGCCATCGGCGAGCGCGGCGGCGAGCGCCGCTCCGCCCTCGGGCGCGCCTCCGAAGGATCTGAACGTCCTCCTCCTGTCGATCGACAGCCTGCGGGCCGACATGCCGTGGGCGGGCTATCCGCGCCCGATCGCGCCGCGGCTCACCGAGCTCGAGAAGAAGAGCGTGAGCTATACACGCTCCTACGCGGTGAGCTCGTACACGTCGATGAGCCTCGGCGCGCTCCTCGCGGGGCGGCTCCCGAGCGAGCTCAAGCGCGACGGGTTCTTCTTCGGCACCTACGCCAAAGACGCGCCGTTCTTCCCGTCGATCCTCCAGCGCGCCGGGGTCAAGACGCTGAGCGCCCACGCCCACGGCTACTTCAAGTCGGCCGGCTTCGAGCAGGGCTTCGACACCTGGGAGATCGTCCCCGGCCTGAAGTGGAACAACACCACCGACGAGAACGTGACCGGCGACAAGCACGAGGCGATCGCCGAGCGCCTCCTCTCCGATCCGGCGCTGGCGACGCAGCGCTTCTTCGCCTGGTTCCACTTCCTCGATCCTCACGATCAGTACCTGACCCACGAGCAAGACGGCATCCCGCCGTTCGGGCCGTCCCTCAGGGACAAGTACGACGGGGAGGTGCTCTACACCGATCGGCAGGTCGGCAAGCTCCTCGACTTCGTCGCCAAGCAGCCGTGGGCCGGCCGCACCGCCATCATCGTGACGAGCGACCACGGCGAGGCCTTCGGGGAGCACAAGCAGTTCGCCCACGGCTTCGAGCTGTGGGAGAACCTCGTGCGGGTGCCGCTGTTCTTCGTGCTCCCGGGCGCGCCGCCCAAGCGGATCGAGACGCCGCGGAGCGCCATCGACCTCGCGCCGACCATCGTCGCGCTCCTCGGCGCGCCCGCCGACCCCGGCTTCGAGGGCAAGAGCCTCGTCGCCGAGCTGTACGGCGCCCCCGCGGAGCCCCGCGACGTCGTCTGCGATCTGCCGGCCACGAGCGACAACGACAAGCGCCGCGCGGTGATCTCGGGCAAGAAGAAGGTCATCGCCTACGGGAACGAGGGCTTCACCAAGAGCTTCGATCTCGAGGTCGATCCCGACGAGAACGCCCCGCTCTCGCGCGGGGAGCTCCACGAAGAGATGACGAAGAAGGTGCGAGACATCTCCAAGGGCGTCCGCGAGGTCGTCCCTTGGGCTTGCGGCCCCGGCTGCTTGAACCGCGCGTACATGAACAAGCCATGAAGATCGTCCCCGTCCCGTGCCTGTCGGACAACTACGCGTACCTGCTCGTCTGCGAGCGGACGAACACCTGCGCCGTCGTGGACGCGTCCGAGGCCGAGCCCGTGCTCGCGGCCCTCGCCAAGCAGGCGTCGCGCGCGGGCGAGCCGACGAAGCTCGTGGCGATCCTCGCCACCCACCACCACCCGGATCACGTCGGCGGCAACGCGGCCGTGGTCGCCAAGCACCCGGGCGTGGCGGTCTACGGGCACGCGTCGGACGCGGGGCGGCTGCCCGGGCTCGACCACCCCCTCGAGGACGGGGACGCCTTCACGATCGGCGAGCTCTCGGTCCGCGCGCTCCACATCCCGGGCCACACGACGGGCGCGGTCGCGTATTACGTGACCGAGGCGCCGGACGACCCCGCCGTCTTCACCGGCGACACGATGTTCGTCGCCGGCTGCGGCCGCCTCTTCGAGGGGACTCCCGCGATGATGCACGCCTCGCTCGCC
>JAEUKG010000146.1 GCA_016794325.1 Myxococcales bacterium
GGTGCCAGTGTGCGCGTCGGGATGTTTCGCGGACTTGCCGCCGATCGGGCGCGCACGAGGTGTTCGCAGGTGGGTGAAGGGCGACCCAATCGTCTCGCTCGTGAGACCCAGCGATCGCGCGGATCACAGAGGAAATCGTGCGTTTCGAGCGGATTCCGCGATGGAAAGAATCCGCCAGCACGAGCGGAAACGGCTCAGCGGCGGGAGCGAAACGGGCCGACGAGCTGACCCCAGAAATCGGCCGGGATGGGGTCGTCGTCGAGGCCGATGCGCGGAGGCCCCTCGGGGCGGAGCGGCTTGCCGTACGTCCCGAAGACCAGGTCGAACAGCATGAGCGTGTTGGCGAAGTTCGTGTCGGAGTCGACGCGACGCGCCGAGTGATGGTGACGGTGGACGGCGGGGGTGCAGACGATCCGATCGAGCCACTCGGGCGTACGCATCCGGACGTTGGCGTGCTGCAGGAGGCCGAGCGCCGAGAGCATCACGCCGAGGATCGCGAAGAGCGAGTCGGGAGCGCCGAGCACGACGAGCGGCAGGTACGCGACGAGCGACGCCGTCCCGATGTCGACCGCGTGGAAGCGGACCGCGCGCGCGAAGTCGAGGCGCGCCCCGGCGTGGTGGAGCGCGTGGAAGCGGAAGAGCGACGAGTACCGGTGGAGGGCGCGGTGCTGCCAGTAGCTCGTGCCCTCGTAGACCAGGGTGGCCACCAGCACCTGGAGCGGGAGCGGCCAGTGGCTCGGCCAAGGCGGCACCGCCGCGTGGGCCCGGACGAGGCGCGCCACGATCTCGCAGACGCCGAGGGCGACCCCGTAGCCGAGCTCGAAGTCGAACAGGAAATGCATGGCCTCGCGCGCGAGCCCGAAGCGGCGATCGGGCACGGGCTCGCGCTCGGGCCGGACGCGCTCGAGCACGAAGAGGAGCGCGGTGAGCGGGCCGACCACGAGCGGGGTGACGAGGAGAGGGTGGGCTCCAGCGCGGAGGAGCCCGAAGGCGGCGGCGACGGGCGCGGCGACGAGGGCCGGCCAGAGCGCGTAGTCGATCGCGGCGCGCGCCGTCACCGCTCGCCCTCACCGTCGGAGAAGAGCCGCGCGTCGAAGGGGGCGCGGAGCTGGGCGACGAAGCCTCCGGGGAAGCGGTCGTCGTCGGGGCCGCCGAGCCCGACGTCCTCCGGGGGCTCCGCGTCCTTCGAGAAGCGCCGCGAGCCGAAGAGCCAGTCGAACACGGTGAGGGTCGGGCCGTAGTTGGCGTCGGCCTCTTCGCGCCGCGGCGAGTGGTGGAACCGGTGGACCCGCGCGGTGGCGAGGAACACGTCGAGCGGCCCGGTGCGGAGGTCGATGTTGGAGTGCTGGAGGATCGCGTGGGCGCCGGTGAACGCGGCCATGAGCGCGAGCGGCGCGTCGGAGGCGCCGAGGAGGGCGACGGGAGCGGTCGACGCGAGCGCCGAGATCAGGTTGTCGAGCGGGTGGTTGCGCGAGAGGTTCCACCAGTAGATGCGGCGCGAGCTGTGGTGCACCGCGTGCACCCGCCAGAGCGGCGCCCACCGGTGCTCGAGGCGGTGGATCCAGTACCAGGGGAGCTCGACGAGGACGAGCGCGAGGAGCGCCTGGGCGAAGAGCGGCCACGCGCGCGGCCAGAGATCGGTGCCGAGGCGCGCCGCCAGCGCCCGCCCGACGGGCGCCATCGACGTGATGGCGACGAAGGCCCCGAGATCGAACGCGCGGTTCGACAGCGCCCAGTGGAGGACGTCGGTGCGGAAATCGCCGCGGGGGCGGGCCCACGCCGCCCGGTACGGGATGACGCGCTCGAGGACCTCCACCGCGACCGACGCCGCGGTGACCACGACCACGCCCACGAGCCACGCCGGCCACGCGCGCGCGATCGCGAAGAGGGCGAAGGCGATCGCCCCGCCCGTGACCGCCGGGTAGGCCGCGACCTTGAGCGCGCTCCGGAGCGCGGGCGCGCGGGCGGGCGTGGGCGTGGACCGGCGGTGGAGCACGCCGCTCAGCCGAGCCGCTCGAGCGCTTCGACGGGCCCGAGCTTGCCCTTGTCGTCCCTGGCCACGCGCGAGGCCGCGACCTTCGGATCGTGGGTGTAGAAGACCCACCCCTCCTCGGCGATGACGCGCGACAGGAGCGCCTCCTTCTCCTCGATGAGGAGCTCGGGGAAGCGGTCGTAGCCCATCGTGATCGGCAGGTGCACCCACGGCGTCCCGGGCACGAGGTCGCCGAGGAACGTGATGGGGCCGCGAGCCCAGCCCTCCACCCGCGTGAGCATGAGGCCCGGCGTGTGCCCGCTCGAGAAGCTGAATCGGTAGGCGCCGCCGAGGGTGCGGCTCGCGTCGGCGCTCACGATCTCGAGCCGGCCGGTGCCTTCGAGGAGGCCCTGGAGCTCGGGGATGAAGCTCGCGCGGTCGCGCGCGTGCGGCTTCTTCGCCCGGGCCCAGGCCTCCGCGCCCACGACGTACGACGCCTCGGGGAAGACGAGGCCGAGCGGCGCGTCCTTCGACCACGCGGTGAGGAGGCCGCCGGCGTGATCGAAGTGCAGGTGCGAGAGCACGACGACGTCGACGTCGGCGGGCGACAGGCCGCGCGCCGCGAGCGACTCGACGAGGACGTGCCCCTCCTCCTCCACGCCGAAGCGCTCGCGGAGCTTGGGCTCGAAGAACGCGCCGATGCCGGCCTCGAGGAGCACGTTGCGACCGCCGGGCTCCTGGACGAGGAGCGCGCGACACGCGAGCGCGATGCGGTTCTTCTCGTCGGGCGGGGCCCACCGCTCCCACACCGGGCGCGGGCAGTTGCCGAACATCGCCCCGCCGTCGAGGCGCTGGCGGTTACCTTCGATGGAGGCGAGCTGCATGGCTGCGATCTACCACGAGCGCGCGGCGCCCGGCACCGTCAGCCGCCGCAGCCGACGCCCTCGGGCAGCACCTTGCAGGTGTCCTTGCCCTTGCACTTCTCCTGGAGGACGAACTTGCCGCCGTCGCATTTGAGGGCGCTCTTGGCGTCGGTCGCGCAGGCGTATTTGTCGCCGTCGCCCTTCTTCTCGCAGGGATCGCCGAGGTCGGCCACGCTGTCGTCGCAGTGCACCTTGCCGGGGGACACGGCGCAGCCCTTCGGGCCCTTGCACGGAGTGCCGGCCTCGAACTTCCCGCCCTTGCACACGACGGTGCTCTTCTTGTCGGCCGTGCAGGCGTAGTCCTTCTCGACCACGCACGCGTCGCCGGCGGCGGCGACGGAGTTGTCGCACTTCACGTCCTTGTCGACGCGCTCGCAGCCGGCCGGGCCCGGGCAGGCGCTCACCTTCGTCCACTTCTTGTTCTTGCAGGCGACGACGAACTTCTTGTCGGCGCTGCACGCGTGGTCGGTCTCGAGGCCGCAGCGATCTCCGTCGTCGGCGACGCTCTGATCGCACTCGCCGTCGCCGGCGGGGGCGCAGCCCTTCGGCCCCTTGCACTTGATCGCCTCCCACTTGGCGCCGCTGCACACGAGGCCCGCGCTCTTGCTCTCGCAGAACTCCTTGCCCTCGGCCTTGCACGCGCCGCCCGCCTTCGGGGTGCACGCGGCGAGCGCGACCAGCGAGGCGGCGACGATGGATGCCGTGAGGGCGCGTTTCGGGGCCAGCATGGATGCGGACCGGATGTTACTGCGAACGGGCCGAGAGGCCCAAGTTCAGCGCGCTTCGGGCGCCCCTTCGCCGCCGGCTACTTCGTGACCGACTTCTTCGCGGCCGGCTTCTTTCCGGCCGGCTTCTTCCCGGCCGGCTTCTTTCCGGTCGGCGTCTTCGCGGCCGGGGCGGGCTTTCGCGCGGTGGCGTCGATGCGCTTGACCATCCACTCCGCCGGGTTCTCGTCGAAGTACTCTCGCCCCACCGGCGCGAGCTCGCCCGTACCCTTCGAGAAGGCGAGCGCCCCGCTCTCGAGGATGGCCAGGTACTTCTCCAAGAACTCCGTCATCGTCTCGCCGAGGACGACGAAGTCGCACTCGGTGACGAGCGTGATGATCTGCCCCGCCTTGCCCTTCGGCCCCGGCACGAAGTCGATGTAGGTCTTGTCACCGTCCCAATATTCCGTCCCGGCGATGGGGATGCGCTTCGCGTGGAAGAGGATGTTCTGGATCCGCCCCCGCTCTTGGAGCTTCCCCACGTGCTCGTCGTCGTCCATGTCGCGCTCGTCTTTCCACTGCTTCACCACCTCGGACAGCGGCGCGAGTCGAGTGCAGCCGGGCGCCCAGTCGATGGTCGCCTCCGGCGCTTGCCCGTCGTGGATGCGGAGCCACTCCCGGAACGTGGGGGGGAACTCGATCTTCATCGCCTTCTCGGCAGCGGCGATGGCGCGGTCGCTCGCGCCGGGTCGAAGCGCGAGCTTCGCGGGTGTGTGCTTCGCGTACCAAGCCTCCAGTCGGCGCACGACGTCCTTCATCGCTCCTCCGTGCGGCCCCCGGGCCGCGTCCCCCCGTCGTAACGCCGAGCGCGCGCGACCGCTGGCCGAATCGCGCGCGCTCATGAAATGCTCATGGAGCGCGATCGCAGCGCACCGGCGTCGCTCGCGCGCGCCACAGAGCGCGCATTCCGCACTACATTCGCGCATTTAGCGCTTCGTGCGGCAGGGTTTGCGGGGAGTGGGCCCTCGACTCGCTATACTCCGCGTGAGCCCATGACGTTGCCGATCCAGCCCGGCGAGATCCTCGACGGCAAGTACCGCGTCGAGCGCAAGATCGGCGCGGGCGGCATGGGGGCCATCCTCGAGGCCTCGCACGTCGCGCTGGGCGAGCGGGTCGCGGTGAAGGTGATGCTCACCGAGATGCTGGGCAACGCCGAGCTCGTGGCCCGCTTCCAGCGCGAGGCGCAGGCGGCGGTGCGCCTGCGCAGCGAGCACAGCGTGCGCGTGCGGGACGTGGGCACGCTCCCGAACGGCGCCCCGTACATCGTCATGGAGCTCCTCGAGGGGCGCGATCTCGCGACCCTCCTCGCCGAGCGCGGGCCGCTGCCGATCGACCTCGCCGCGTGTTACGTGCTCCAGGCCTGCCACGCGGTCGCGGAGGCCCACGCCGCGGGGATCATCCACCGCGACCTCAAGCCCGAGAACCTCTTCCTCGCGCGGCGCATCGACGGCGCCGACGAGGTGAAGGTCCTCGACTTCGGCGTCGCCAAGACCACGGACGGGCCGGCGGCGTCCGCGACCCAGACCGCGAGCGTGTTCGGCTCGCCGCAATACATGAGCCCCGAGCAGATGCGGTCCACGCGCGACGTCGACGCGCGCTCCGACGTCTGGTCGCTCGGGGTGTGCCTGTACGAGCTCGTCACCGGCTCGCTGCCGTTCGTCGCCGCGTCCGTCCCCGAGCTGTTCGCAGCGGTGCTGCGCGAGCCGCCGCGCTCGCCGGTGCTCCTCCGCCCCACCCTCTCGCCGGCGATGTGCGCGGTGATCCTGCGGTCGCTCGAGCGCGAGCCCTCCGCTCGGTACGCGAACGTCGCCGACTTCGCCGACGCGCTCGCCGAGGCCGCGGGCCCGTCGCTCGTCCCGCTCGCGGCGCGGGTGCGGCGGGTGCTCGAGGCCGGCCCGCGGCGATCCGATCCCGGCCTCGGCGCGCTGCCGAGCGCGCCCGAGCCGAAGAGCGCCCCCCACGTGGTGGCGGTGACCCAGCCGATCGCGGCGCCCACGGTGCGCGACCTCCCCTCGTTCGTGCCGACGGAGGAGCCGCGCGCGCGGCCGCTCGGCTGGATCGTCGGGGGCGCCGTCGCGGTGTCGCTCGTGGTCGTGCTCGCCGTGGGCGTCGGGCTCGGGCTGCGCGCGCGCGGCGCGGGCCCGGCGATCTCCACCGACGAGGGCCCGACGGCGACGGCGGCCCCGGTGACGTCGAGCTCCGCGGAGCTCGCGGCCAAGCCCGCGCCGACGGGTATCCCCGACGAGATACGTCCGACGGCCTCGAGCGCCCCCACCACGGCCCCCGCGCCTCCCCCGCCGAAGCGGTCGGCGGCGCCGG
>JAEUKG010000173.1 GCA_016794325.1 Myxococcales bacterium
GGGCTGCGGGGGTGACGACCCCGCGCCGCCGGGGGCGACCCCCGACGCGAGCGCGACCCCCGACACCGGAGGCGCGCTCGACGGCTCCCTGCCCGGTGAAGACGGCGGCGGCGGCGCCGACGGCGGCGCCGACTCGCGACCCGACGCGAGCTCCCCGCCCCCGACCATCACCCCGGGCGCGAAGGACCGGATCATGCTCTCGGGCACGGTCCTCACCCCGACCGCCGTGATCCCCGAGGGTCAGGTGCTCGTCGAGGGAGCGACGATCACCTGCGTCGCCGCCGGCACCGGCTGCACCGCGCAGCCGGGAGCGGTGGGCGCGACCGTGATCCAGACCCACGGCGTCATCGCCCCCGGGCTCATCGACACCCACAACCACATCCTCTTCGACATCTTCGACGACGACGACTGGGGGCCGGCGCAGACTTACCAGGACCACGATCAGTGGACCAACGAGCCGAAGTACCAGGCGATGCTCGACGTCAAGCAGTGCCTCGCCAACGACTCCGCGGGCAAGCCCGCGTGGTGCGCGAGCACGCCGTACGGAACGGCGGCCGGGAGCCTGCGCTGCGAGATGGACAAGTGGGGCGAGCTCAAGGGGCTCATCGCCGGCACGACGAGCATCGTCGGCCTGCCCGGCACCGGCCTCGCGTGCTTCGGCTCGCTCGCGCGCTCCATCGACTCCCCGCAGAACGGCCTCGGGACCGACAAGGTGCAGGCGAGCGCGCTCTACCCGCCGTCGAGCCCCGACGCGATCTGCGCCAACTTCGCGACCGACAAGACCGACGCCTTCATCGGCCACGTCGGCGAGGGGTTCAACGCCAAGGCCGCCGCCGAGTTCCCCGCGCTCGGGAGCATGACGACGCCCGCCGAGTGCCTCTACGCCCCCGAGACCGCGATCACCCACGGCTGCGCCCTCGGGCCCGCCGAGTTCGCGACGATGGGCGCGCGGGGGATGAAGCTCGTGTGGTCGCCGCGCTCCAACGTCACGCTCTACAAGAAGACGACCGACATCCCGGCGGCGCGCGCGGCCGGCGTGACCGTCGCCCTCGGCCCCGACTGGTCGATGGGCGGCAGCCAGAACATGCTCGACGAGCTCCGCTTCGCCAACGACTGGGACGACGCCCACTTCGGCAACATCCTGTCGCCCAAGGAGCTCGTCACGATGGCGACCGAAAACGGCGCCAAGGTCGTGGGCCTGGAGAACAAGCTCGGCAAGCTCGCCCCGGGCGCGCTCGCCGACATCGCCGTCTTCGGCGGAGACCGCGCGAGCCCCTACGACGCGATCCTCGCCGCGACGCCGCGCGAGGTGAGGCTCGTGCTCGTCGGCGGCGTGCCACTCTACGGCAACGCGGTGCTCGAGCCTGCCGCCCCCGCCGCGCCCGGGTGCGAGAAGCTCTCGATCTGCGGCGAGCCCAAGTTCCTGTGCGTCGCCACCACCTCCACCTCCTCCAAGCTCGACCAGACCTACGCCCAGATCAAGGCCGCGCTCGAGCAGGCGCTCCTCGACGCCGACGCGCAGACGCCGGCCGACGGCTGGAGCTTCGCCCCCCTCGCCCCGCTCGTCCGCTGCAAGTAGCGGGCGTCAGCGCCCTTCGCGGTAGGCCTGCACGGCGTTGACGAGCGCGTCGACGAGCCGGCCCTTGTACTCGTCGCTCGCGAGCCGCTGCTCCTCGACCGGGTTCGAGATGTAGCTCGTCTCGAAGAGCACGGCCGGCATCCGCGCCCCGACGAGCACGTAGAAGCCGGCGGTGTGGACGCCGCCGTCGGTGACGTCCGTGTATTTTGCACCCACCGAGGCGATCGCCGCGCGCTGGAGCAGCTCGGCGAGCTTGGTGGAGCGCGACGCCTGGTCGGCGATGCGCATGTTGGCGAGGATCGACGAGAGCTCGGCGGTGGCGGCCTGGCTCGTCGCGTTCTCGCGGGCGGCGACGCGGGCCGAGAGGTCGGTCATGGTCGTGTCGAGCACGTACGTCTCGATGCCCTTGCGGCCGCGCGCCTCGGCGGCGTTGCAGTGGATCGACACGAAGAGATCGGCGCCGAACCCGTTCGCGCGCGCGGTGCGCTCCTCGAGGGTGACGAAGCGATCGTCGTCCCGGGTGAGCGTGACCTGGAGCCCTCGCTTGGCGAGCTGGGGCGCGAGCTTGTGCGCGATGTCGAGGGTGACGTCCTTCTCCTTGAGGCCGGTCGGCCCGATCGCGCCGGGGTCGGTGCCGCCGTGGCCCGGGTCGACGACCACGCGCGCCACCGGCCGCCTCCCCTTGGGCATGAGGCCCGGAGGGTTCTTCGCGATGTCGATGACGACGCGGTACGGCTCGACGAGGTGGAACACCTTGCGGTACGCGGGCCCGGCGAGGTCGAGCACGACGCGCGCGCCCGAGACCGACGACTCGGCGCGGGCGCGGGTGACGATGCCACCCATCGGGACGTCGCGCGGATCGCCGCCGAGGTCGGTGCCGTCGAGCTCGACGTAGGTGCGCACGCCCCGACCCCCGGGCCCCGCCTCGTCGCCCACGCGGAAGCGGGCCGGCTTGTCGAGGTGGACGACGAGCCGCGCGCCCTCGTCGCCGGCCCAGTGCTCCAGCTTGACGATCTTCGGCACGACGCTGACGCGAGCGCCGGCGTCGCCGAGGAGGAGCTCGCCCTCGCCGATGAGCCCTTGGTCGATCGCCGAAAGGACGCTCGGCGGCGGACGGAACGCCGCGAGCCGCTCGAGATCTCCGAGCACGGCCGCGCAAGCCGCCCCCGCGTCGAGCCGGCTCGCGCGCCGCTCGATGCGATAGAGCTCGGCGTAGGTGCGCCCCGCGTCGCGCGCCGCTTCGCCGGCGAGGTGCGCCCCGCGGACGCCGGCGTCGCACGCCCCTGCGAAGGCGAGGTTCTGCGAGGCCGCGCGGTAGAGGTCGAGCGCCTCCTTCGCGTCTTCGGGTCGGTGCTCGCGGCGGAACACGCGCTCGATCAAGCCCGCGGCGAGCGCGTGCAGCTGGACGGCGCGGGCGCCGGCGCCCTCACGCAGCGCTTGGGCCTCGACCGCCTGCGCCGCCGAGAGCACCTCCGGCCGCGACGGGAGGTCGGGCTGCTTCGCGAGGGACTGCGCCTTCGTGACAGCGTCGTCTTCGACCGGGGCCTTGCCGCTCTCGCCGCCCTTGCTGCAGGCGGCGACCGCGAGGATCACCGCCGCGAGCGCGCCGTGCCAGCCTCGAAAGCCCACCCCTGCCCTCGTACGCGTTAAGACACGCGCGCGCAAGATGGCGTATCATCGCCCCGTGGCGACCCCCAACAGCCCTATCTACTCCGATCGCGCGACCGGGCACGTCTTCGAGTCCGCGCGTTCGATGGTGAACACCTACATCGCGCGCTACGTCGAGCGATCGAGCGCGCACATGGACGCGTTGGACGAGTCCGGCTACACGCAGCTCCGCAAGGGCTCCGTGAGCGTGGGCATCAACGTGCTCGAGGACCACGGCGTCCTCCTCTTCCTCGCCCCCGTGATGGCGGTGCCGGAGCAAGGGCGCGAGGCGTTCTATCGGCGCATCCTCGAGCTGTCGTTCCTGGCGACGAGCGACGCCGCGTTCGCCGTCGACTCGCAGCGCGACGAGGTGTTCGTGCGAGCGCTCCGCCGGTTGTCCGGCTTGGACTACGAGGAGTTCGAGGATCTGCTCGAGACGGTAGGGAAAGTGGCGGACGAGTGGGACGATGTGTTGAAGAAGGAGTTTCTCACCTGAGCGCGCAATCGCTCAAAATGACGCCTTTTTCCGCGATGCGCGCGCACTCGGCCGCGCTCTCGCTCCCCGACGACGAGGCCCTCACCGCTGGCGCGCGCGCCGCTCGAGGCGTCGATTATCCCGAGGAGGCGTTGGGGGCCGAGCGCCACCGCGTGCTACGCTGAACGCGACGGCTCGAGAGGAGGTTCGTGGGTGAGCGAGCAAGCGAGTGCGATCGAGCGGGGTGACATCTCCACCGAAGACGCCGAGAAGCTCGCCGCGAGCTTCAGGCCGTCGTGGGAGATGGATGAGTCCTCCACCGCGATCGGGCCTGCGGTCCTGTCACCGGAGGAGATGAAGCTCCTCACGGGCGACGACTCCCCCGTCCCCGACGCCGCGCCCGCGCCCGTCGCCGCGGCTCCGGCCCCGGCCCCGCCCGCTCCGGCGCCTGCGCCCGCCGCACCTCCGCCCGCGCCCGCGCCCGCCGTCGATTCGCCTGCGCACCTCGGCAAGACGCTGCCGCTGGCGATGGTGTCGCCGGCCGCCAACCTGGTGCCGCCGCAGACGCGAAGCGCGCCGCCGCCGCCGATGGCCGCGCCCCCGGCGCGCGACCCGTTCGCGAGCCGGCCGTCGGCCTCGGCGTCCGCCGCCAACTCCGGCGAGTTCGCCGTTCCGAAGAAGGGGAACAGCAAGGCGATCGTCTTCGCGGCGATCGGCGTCGGCGCGCTCGTCGGCGTCGTGCTCGGGATCCGCTTCGTGACGTCGGGGGACGACAAGCCCAAGGCGACGACCACGTCGGCCGGGGTGCAGACCACCGCGACCGCCCGCGAGATCCCACCGCCGCCGGACGTCCCCTCCACGGCGCAAGCCGAGGGCGCCAAGGCGGACCCGCCGAAGGCCGACCCGCCGAAGGCCGACCCGCCGAAGGCCGACCCGCCGAAGGCCGACCCCCCGCCCAAGGCCACGGCGGCCGCTCCGAAGGCGCCAGACCCGCCGAAGGTCGCGGCGCACACCCCGGATCCGCCGAAGGGCAAGCCCACGGCCGCGGCTCCGCCTCCGCCTCCCCCTCCCGCGACGCAAAAGGCTCCCCCGAAGTCGACGCCTGGGGGTATCGTGCGCGACAATCCTTTCTGACGGCGCCTCGTTCTCAGGTTCTGGGCTCAGGTTTCGGGCTGGCCCCGGCTTGGGCGACGCCGTCGCTTCGAGCCCGCGCTCTCACGAGCGCCGGCATGAACAGGAGCTCGACTTGAACACTCGCGCGATTGCTTCGATCTTGCTCGTGAGCTTCGCCTCGCTCACCTTCGGCGGGCCCGTGATGGCCCAACCCACCGACGACCCGGTGACGAAGGCCGCGCGCGCGCGCTTCAACGAGGGCGTCGACTTCTACGACCACGGCCAATACGACATGGCGCGCGCGTCGTTCCTCCAGGCGTACAGCCTGAAGAAGCACCCCGCCGTGCTCTTGAACCTCGCCCAGAGCTGCCTGAAGTCGGGGCACCCGCTCGAGGCGGCGAAGTACTTCCAGCAGTACCTCCGCGAGTCGACGACCGCGACCGCCGCCCAGAAGCAAGACGCGGAGTCGGGCCTCGCCGAGGCTCGGCAGAAGATCGGGCGCATCGAGGTCACCGCGCCCGCCGGCACCGAGATCTTCCTCGAGAGCGAGCGCATCGGCGTCGCGCCCCTCGCGGAGCCGATCGACGTCGAGCCCGGGGCGCACACGATCACCGGCAAGAAGGACGGGCAGAGCGACAGCGCGAAGCTCACCGTGGGCGTCGGCCAGAAGACGGCGGCCAAGCTCTTCGACAAGAGCGCCGCGCCGACGCCCCCGCCGGTCGCGACGACGACGCCCCCGCCTCCCGCCGTTCCTCCCACGCCGCCCGAGCAGCCGCCGCCTCCGCCGCCCCCGGGCGGCGACACCGGCCCCACCGACAAGAAGGTGGTCTTCGGGCCGCCGCTCATCCTCGCCGTCGCGGGCGCCGGCGTCGCGGTGGTGGGCTTCGGCGTCGGGCTCACGTTCTTCATCCTGAAGAACGACGCTCAGAGCGCCGCCGACGCGAACGAGGCGCAGATCCGCAAGGCCGCCTCCGACAACAAGCTCGACGCGCGCGGCATCTGCACCTCGCCGCCGTCGAACTTCAAGAGCGCCTGCGACACGTACAAGAGCAACATCGACAAGACCGACACCAACGCCACCATCGCCAACATCGGCCTCGTGGCGGGCATCGTCGGCACCGCGGCCGCCGTCGGCGGCGGCGTCTGGTACCTCACCACCCGCAACAAAGAGCCCAAGCAGGGCGCGTGGAAGACGCCTGTAGTCTCCCCGTATTTCACCCCGGGCCAGTCCGGCGTCACGGTCGTCGGCGCGTTCTGACGGGGCCGGGCCCGGCGCCCGCGCCGCTCAGGGGAAGGTGAGCACGCGGACGGGCTCGGGCTTCATGCCGTCTTCACCGGGCGGGCGCTCGAGCGCGACCGCGTAGCAGCGGCCGTGCGCGCAGCCGGCGTGGGCGAGGCCGTCGGCCGCGACCTCGACGAAGCCCGTGCGCGGGCTCGCCCCGTCCGTGACCTCACCCCAGCCGAGCCCGGCGATCGGGGGAGCGGACCGCCCGCGCCCGCGCGCGCGCTCGACCCACCACACGACCAGCTTGCCGTCGACGATCTCGGTGGTGAACGGGCCTCGCTCGCGGCCGCACGCCGCGGGCGCGACGGGGACGACCTTCACCTCTTGGCTCGCGCGATCGACGCGGACCACGCGCACCGCCGGCGCCGACGCGCCGGAGTCGCACGCGGGCTCCTCGTCCTCGTGGGTCGCGACGACGTGCACCGCGGCGAGGGACGAGTCCACCGCGACGAGGTCGTCGTCGCCCACCTTGGTCCCGACCTTCTTCACCGGGGCGAGCGCGCCCGCCGACGACTCGCGGAGCGCGAGCGAGCCGGCGTGACCGACCCGAACCCAGCCGAGGCCTCCCGCCCACGTGTATTCGGCGACCTCGCGGGCCTCGTCGTCGGGGAAGTCCGCGTCGCGGAAGAGCGGGCGACGCGACGCGCCGGCGTCCCCGCGCCGGAGCACCGGCTCGTCGTCGTGATCGCCCTCGTGCTCCCACAGCACCCGCGCGTCGTCCGAGGAGCACGCCACCGTCGCCTCGCCGTCACCCGACGACAGCGCCACCGTCCGCGCCGCGCGGCTCGTCAGCGACAACACGTGCGCCTTGCCGCCGGCGAGCCACACCACGTCGTCGCCGACGCGGCACGGTGAAGGGCCGACCTCCATCGGCGCCGC
>JAEUKG010000203.1 GCA_016794325.1 Myxococcales bacterium
ATGAAATGCGAGGATCAGGTGAAGAACCAGCTCGTCGTGTTCCCGCCCGGGTGCGACTCCTGCTTCCAGTAGCGTCGGCGAAAAAGGCAGCAATTCCGGGAGGTGGGCTCCCCGCTCGAAAATAGGCAGCAAGCTGCCCAAGTTGGGGGAGGGGATCCCGCGCTCGAAAATAGGCAGCGAGCTGCCTAATTCGGGGGAGGGGATCCCGCGCTCGAAAATAGGCAGCAAGCTGCCTAATTCGGGGGAGGGGATCCCGCGCTCGAAAATAGGCAGCGAGCTGCCTAATTTGGGGGAGGGGATCCCGCGCTCGAAAATAGGCAGCAAGCTGCCTAATTTGGGGAGGGGTACCCATCCCCCTGGATGGATGGCGAAATCCGCTGGCGGTACCCCAGGTGGGGGGTCGCGTCCCGCGCGAGCGCCGGGCCCGACCGCGCGGTCGGGCGCCGCCGGTGGCGGGCTCGACGCGCCGTGCTAAACCGGCCCGCCGCCGCGCGCTTCGACCCCGCGCCGGCCAGGGGAACGTGATGCTGAGCCGAATCGTCTCGACGCGCGCCGGGCGCGCCTCCGCCGCGCTGCTTTTGTTCGCCACGAGCGCCCTCGCCGGGAGCGGGTGCGCCGAGGAGCGTGATCCGATCAGCCGCGTGCAGCCGAACGCGCTGCCGAAGTCGTTCTTCCTCGGAGCGAGCTACGGCGACACCAAGGACGACCCCGAGTTCTACTTCCGCACCACCGTCGTCGACGTCTCGGCCGGCGCGGGCTCCGAGGAGCTCTTCACCGCGAGCGACGCCCAACCGACGGTGCGCATCCGCTGGGACGTGCAGGAAGATCAGCTCATCGCCCGGCTCTCGTACGAGCTCGTCGACGGCACCGACAAGAAGGGCACCACCGGCGCTCCGCGCGCCGACGAGCCGCGCGCCGCCGACCCGTCCCAGCCGGCGCCGCCGCGCCGCACCAACGACGGCCAGGTCGTCGCCGCGTTCAAGATCCTCAAGCACTTCGACATCCAGCGCGACTACAACGTCCAGACGGGCGAAGAGAACAACGTCATCGTCGAGAACGACGTCGACCGCCCGTGGTCGGCGCGCGACTTCATGCGCGTCGACTTCTCGAAGAACCTCGTCAACGACGCCTACGATCTCGACGCCTTCTCGCAGATCGGCCTCTACGGCGCGGTGAAGTGGGATCCGGTCTCGTTCGACGTGCGCGACCCGGAAGATCCCGACGCCCCGAAGATCGATCTCTCGGCCGGCTACTTCGACGTCACCAACAAGTCCCTCGCCGCGCCCCAGGTCATCCACGACGAGGAGTTCGGCGATTTCCCGGCGTGCTGGCTCCTCGGCAACTTCCCCCAGGTGAGCTGCAACCCGAGCGAGGTGAAGCTCCGCCTCGCCTTCAAGAAGGTGGTCGACACCGACTACGAGGCCCTCGACTTCGACGGGCGTCGCATGGACCTCTTCGGGTACTTCACGAACGATCGCTACGGCTACGATCGCCGCTACGGCATCGTCGACGACCGCTGGCACCGCTTCGCGTCCCGCTGGAACGTGTGGGAGAAGTCGCACGTCGACCCCGTCGTCGAGTGCGCCACCACCCGCGTGACCCCGCCGGGCGCGAGCCCGCACCGCGACGAGAACGAGAACGGCGTCGAGGACGAGTGCGAGAAGGTCGGCCGCGGCTCGCGGTGCGACGAGCACCGGCACGCCTGCACGATCCCCCTGCGCGACCGCAAGGTGAAGACGACGGTGTGGCACGTCAACCGCGGCTTCCCCGAGGATCTCTTCGCCGGCGCGAAGAAGGTCGTCGCCGAGTGGAGCAACGCTATCCGAGTAGGAATCGTGGCCGGCCGCCTCGCCGAGTGCCGCCGCACCAAGGAGTCGGGCTGCGAGGCGCAGATGGGCTGGCCGGGCGGCTGGTCCGACGACTACGTGCCCCCCGTGGGCACGGCCTCGCCGGCGCAGGTGCCGGAGGTCTTCGTCCTCTGCCACAACCCGGTCGACCCGACCAAGGACGACCCGGCGTGCGGCAAGGAGAAGGTGAGCCCCCGGGTCGGCGACCTCCGCTACAACCTCTTCAGCCTCGTCGAGAGCCCGCAGGTCCAGTCGCCCTGGGGCATCATGGTCGACGCCGAGGACCCCCTCACCGGCGAGAAGATCGCCGGCAGCGTGAACCAGTGGAGCGGCACCCTCGACCGGGCGGCGGGCTCGCTCACCGACCTCGTCCAGCTCCTGAACGGCGAGATCAAGGCCGACGCCTTCATCAAGGGCCAGAACGTCGCGGCCTGGGTCGGCGAGCAGAATCGCAACGCGCTCCCGTCGCCGGTCTCGGCCGAGGAGGTCTCCGGCCGCAAGGCCTCGTTCGACCCCGCGGCGATGGCGCCGTTCGCCACCGGCGCGAAGAAGAGCGTGCGCAAGGCGCCCGCGCCCGTGCGCCACAAGGCGCGGCTCGACGACCTCGCGCGCGCCGGCAAGCTCGGCCAAGGCGACGCGGCGATCCAGCAGCGCATGCAGAAGCTCCGCGGCACCGACCTCGAGGCCAAGCTCGTCACCCCCGAGGTGATGCAGGCGGCGGGCTTCGATCCGCGTCTCGCGCCGACCGCCGACCGCGTCAAGACGGCGTCCCCGTTCACCTCGAAGATGAACCCTCGCGTGCGCCGCTCGCTCGAGAAGCGCGCCCTCGTCGGCCGCGCGAAGCGCCACTCGTGCCGTCGCGACGGCCCCGAGAGCGACCACCTCCTCGGCCTCGCGCGAAAGGCGCAGCGCCTCTTCGGCGCCGCGAACCCCGCCGATCCCGCGGCCGTCCGCGACCACCGCGACAAGATCTACGACTGGGCGCGCAAGGAGTATTCGGTCTCCGTCTTCTCCCACGAGTTCGGCCACTCCGTGGGCCTGCGCCACAACTTCGCCGGCACGTTCGACTCGCTGAACTACGCGAACGAATACTGGCAGCTCCGCACCAAGAACGGCAGCGTGACCAAGGCCTGCGCCCCCGGCACCACCGACGGCGCCGGCTGCGTCGGGCCGCGCTACAACGACCCGCTCACCGCCGAGGAGGTCGACAACGTCATCAACGGCTACGCGACGTCGAGCGTCATGGACTACCCGGGCGACCAGACGCTCGACATGTTCGTGATCGGCAAATACGACCGCGCCGCGGTGCGCTTCGGCTACGGCGGCACCGTCGACGTGTGGGCCGACGCCGGTGTCTCGGTGAACGGCGCCGGCGACGCCCAGAAGAAGGCGTGGGCCCTCACCGGCTTCGCCGACTCGGTGGGGCTCTTCGGCGTCTTCTCGTTCCCCCAGCCCAAGGGCGCCGACGCGCGGTCGATCCACTACTCCGCCTACGCCGCCGAGTTCGGCCTCGTGCGCGACTGCCAGGCCAGCGCGACCTCGCCCATCGGCTCCGCCTGCCGCGGCGCGCCCCTCGACGTCGTGGACTACCGCGACATGAAGGACTTCGTGTCGGAGCCGGCGTACCCGACGTTCGCGACCCCGAGGGCGGTCGACGCCGGCGGCCGCGTCCGGCGCGGGTACATGTTCTCGTCCGACGAATACGCCGACTCCGGCAACGTGCCGAGCTTCTCGTACGACGCCGGCGCCGACGCCTACGAGCAGGTGCTCTTCCTCGAGAACGCGTACGAGAACCGCTACCCGCTCGACGCGTTCCGACGCAACCGCACCATGTTCAACAGCGACGACGTGGTGATTCGTACGCAGTCCCACTACCTCGACGCCATCCAGAACATCGCGAAGACGTTCGGCTTCGCGATGGTGCTCGAGGTCGATGATCCCGCCGCGCCGCCGGTGGAGGTGCTCTCCGACGGGCGCTACGGCCCGCTCGCGGTGGCGTCGAGCCACGCGTTCGATCTGTTCTCGCGCATGCTCACCCGGCCCGAGCCGGGCGTGTATTGCTCGACCGGCGCCGACGACTGCCCGAACTCGGCCCCGCCCGGCATCGAGGACGACATCTTCGTCGTCGACTCCGTCCCGGCGCCGACCTTGACCAAATACGCGTTCGACGTCCCCCTCGGCACCGGCCGCTACGTCCACAACGACTTCGACTACAGCCAGGGGTACTGGTGGTCCGACTACCAGAGCCAGGTGGGCTCGTTCTACGACAAGACGTGGGCCATCTATTACATGGCCGAGGCGTTCGACAGCTTCATCTCGAACTCGCGCGAGGACTTCCTCGACGGGCGCTACAAGAACGTCAACTTCGCGACCGTGTACCCGGCGCAGGTGCAGCGCCTCTTCGCGTCCCTCCTCACCGGCGACGTCGAGACGTACGCCCCGTGGACCGACGCCCCGAGCACCGCCGCCCCCGCGCGGATCAGCTATCCGGGCTGGCGCAACCCGACCACGCTCGGCACCCGGCCCAACACCTCGAAGATCGTCGACCCCTCGTGGGGCTTCAACGAGCAGCTCTACGCCATGGTGTGGGGCACGATGCTCTTCCCCACGTCGTGGAGCAACGGCTTCATCGACGACGCGCGCATCGTCTCGCGGCCCGGGGAGTCGATCACGTGGCCGGCGACCGAGACGTACACGTTCTTCGACCCCGCGACGGGGATCTCCTACCGCGCGCGCTCGACCGGCACCGAGACCCACTTCGGCAAGACGCGCGAGAAGAGCGTGGGCGCGCGCATGCTCGAGTGGGCGAACAACCTCGTGTACGAGGCCTACAAGGTGGAGGTCGACGCGCAGGGCTTCTACAAGCTCAACGCCGACGGCACCCCCAAGCTCGCCCTCAAGGACGGCAAGCCCCAGGTGAACACCGACTTTCCGGGCGGGGTGACGGCGCTCAAGCGCTACGTCGTCCAGATCGAGCTCATGCGCCAGCTCGTGAACCAGTTCGTCCGCTCACCCGACGAGATCCTCCCGACGCCGTGAGCGGCGCGGGCGCTCGTCACCGCGCCAGCGCGTAGACGAGCGCCGCGCTCCCGGCGACGGCGCACACCACGCACAAGCCGAGCACGAGCGTCCACGGCCGCGCCTCGGGGGCGGGCGCCGACGGCGCGGCCGGGGCCGAGCCCCGCGCGGGCCCGGAGCTCGACGCCGCGAGCGCGCGCACCCCGCCCTCGGGGGTCGCGGCCGCGGGCGCGGCCGGCACGCCGCCGGTGGGCGTCGGTGTCACCATCCGCGCGAGCGGCATCGTCGCCGGCCCGTGAAGCTCGGGATCGCTCGCGCGGCTCGGCGCGCCGGGCATGCGCGGGGTGGGCTCGGCGACGGCGCCGGTGAGGGCGCGCGCGAGCGCCCGCGCGTCGGCGTAGCGCTTCGA
>JAEUKG010000353.1 GCA_016794325.1 Myxococcales bacterium
GACGACGTACGTCGTGTGCGCCGGCGCCGGGGCCGACGCGTATTCGGGCGCCGCGACGCCCCCGGACCACCGCGAGAAGCTCGTCGCCTACGGCGGGGCGACCCCCCACGTCGGTGTATATTGCATGCTCTCGGTCGAGCCCAACCGCCTCGCCCTCGAGGCCCGCGCCCTCCGGGCGAGCGAGGGGTCGGCCAAGGGGGACGACGTCGTCGACACCTGGGAGGTGCGCAAATGAGCGAGCCTCCGCGCGACGTCGTCGTCGTGGGCGGAGGGGTCGCCGGCCTCACCGCCGCCGTCGCGCTCGCCGATCGCGGGCTCCGGCCGCTCGTGCTCGAGCGCTCCCGCCTCCTCGGGGGCCGCGCGCGGAGCTGGGTGGACGACGTGACGGGCGACCCGATCCACATCGGCCCCCACATCATGCTGTCGCAGTACCAGAACTTCCTCGCCCTGCTCGACCGCGTGGGGACGAGGGACAAGGTGGTGTGGCAGAAGGCGCCGGAGTTCATCACGATGGTGGAGGGCCAGCGTGAGGTGTCGATGGGCCTCGCCGACCTCCCGCCGCCGATGCCGTTCTTGCCGAGCGTCCTCGCCGACAAGTCGGTGAGCCTCGCCGACAAGCTGTCGAACTTCCGGCTGACGGCGTGGGCCATGACGATCACCGAAGACGAGGTGCTCGCGCTCGACGACCGGGACGCGCTGACCCTCCTCCGGGAGATGGGCGTCACCGAGCGCTACATCGAGCGCTTCTGGTCGTTCGTGTCGATGGCGATCATGAACGTGCCGCTCGAGATCTGCTCGGCGGCGGCGCTCATGCGCTTCTACCGGCGCCTCGTCGGCCACAGGCGGTGCGAGGTCGGCTTCGCGGACGGCGGCCTCGGGGACCTCTTCGCGCCCGGCTCGGCGCGCGCCATCGAGGCCGCCGGTGGCGAGGTGCGGACGGGCGCCGCCGCGCGCGGCTTCGCGCTCTCCGAGGGCGGGGACGTGGAGGGGGTGGAGCTCGACGGCGGCGAGGTCGTGCGCGCCCGGGCGGTGGTGGCGGCGCTCGCCCCCCAGGAGCTCCTCGCGATCGCCCACCCGTCGTGGGGCAGCCTGAGCCCCTTCGCCGATCTCGCGCTGTTCGAGCCGTGCCCCTACTTCTCGACGTACCTCTGGTTCGACGAGAAGCTCACGCGCCGCGCGTTCTGGGCGCGGGTGTACGACAAGGACGACCTCAACTGCGACTTCTACGACCTGTCGAACATCCACCGCGGGTGGGAGGACCGGCCGAGCCTCGTCTGCACCAACGCGATCTGGTGCCACCGGGCCGCGGGCCTGAGCGACCGGGAGATCATCGAGCGGACGCGCGCCGAGCTCGCCGAGTACCTGCCGCGCGCCGCCACGTGCAAGCTCCGGCACGCGGTGGTCAACCGCATCCCGATGGCGATCCACTGCCCGAAGCCGGGCACCGAGTCCCGCCGCCCGCCGATCGCGAGCGGGATCGGCGGCCTCTATCTCGCTGGGGATTGGACGAAGACGGGCTACCCGTCGTCGATGGAGGGCGCGGCGCGGAGCGGCTTCCTCGCGGCCGAGCACGTGCTGGCGCAGCTCGGTCGGCCCGAGCGGGTGGCGATCGACCACGACGACGTCGAGGGTTTCACCCGGCTCTTCGGCCGGGTCGCGGCCTGGCGCCGCGGCCTCTCCCGCGAGCTCGCGACGACGTGACGACGCGCGCGACGGCGCGCGTCAGTCCCAGATTCAGATGGGCGCGTCGCTCGCCGCGTCTCCGGCGTCCGCCCCGCCGCTCGCGTCCCCCGAGGTGTCCGCGCCGGCGTCGTCCGCCGGGCACGACCCCGCGACCTCCGTGACCTGCCCGCCCGCTCTGCACTCGTAGAGCACGCCGGGCCGTGACGCGAAGCACGCCGTCTCCCCGCAGGGGACGTAGATGCACACCGACGCGCCGCCGCCGCCCGCGCCGGGCGCTCCTCCGCCGTACGGCAAGAGGCAGCTGCACTCGCCGCTCGGCGGGGGGCAGGAGCCGCGCCCGTCGCCGCTCGCGTTGGTGCCTCCCGACGACGGCACGATCGTCTCGCCGCGGCGCTCCTCGCTGCACGCGGACGTCGCGATCGCGCCCGCTGCGAAGAGCACGACCATCGGCCAAAGCCCGCGCCGATCCGAGCCGTCGAGTGAGGGCATCCTGGGGAGGGTAGCACCGCCGCGATCGGCGCGCTCGCGGCCGCGCACTCCAATGACGGGCAGGGCGACTGGGTCGTCGTCGTCGTCCCGAAGTCCGTGCAGGTCGTCGCCTGGCAGCAGAACAGGCACCCCGTGCTGTTCGAGCAGTCGAGCGCGCAGCGCCCGCCGTCGCACGACACCTTGGGCTTGCACGAGTCGTAGCCGGTGCACGAGATCCCGGAGTCGGGCGCCGACGCGCGCACGCCGAGCGTGCACGAGCTCTGGCCGGTGCAGCGCACGGAGACGGTCTCCTTCGCGGCCGCGGCGACGCCGCCGCCGCACGAGTCGAAGTCCGTGCAGGAGACCGCGCACCGCCGCCCGTCGCAGGTGACGCCGCCGATGCAGGAGGTCTGGCCCGTGCACTGGACGTCGACGTCTTCCGCGCGCGCCGCGACCTTGCCGGCGCACGTCCCGTAGTTGCTGCACGCGACGGAGCATCGGCTCGTCGCGTTGCAGTCGACCCCCTGCGCGCACGAGCTCTGGCCCTTGCAGCGCACGTCGCAGTCCCGCCCGCCGCAGTCGACCTTGCCCGCGCACGCGAGGTAGTCGCCGCACTCGATGTTGCACGAGCTCGCCTTCGCGCAGTCGACGCCGCCCAAGCAGGCCTGCTGGCCCGTACACGCCACCTTGCACGGCACGCCGGCGGGGCAGACCACGCGCGCGGAGCAGGCCTGGTACTTCGTGCACTCGACGTTGCAGACGCCGGCCTCGCAGGTCCCGGCGTCGCACACGTCCTCGCACTTGGGGGGCGGGCCGGCGTCGGCGTCGGTCTCGCCGTCCAGCGTGGCGTCGGCGCCGGCGTCGGCCCTGCCGGCGCCACCTTCGCCGGCGGTCCCCCCATCCGCGGCGGTCACGGAGGCGTCGGCGTCGTCGGGCCGCGCGCCCACGCGGTCGAGCTCGCACGCGACGCCCGCCGCGCCCGCCGCCGCTCCGAGGGCGCACGCCACCAGCGCGATCGCGCGCCGCCGCGTTTTTCGCTGCCCCATGCCGGTGACGATACCGCGATTGGCCAGCAGGGGGCCAGCCGGACCGCGCGGTCACGGCGCACCGCGTCGTGGATTGAATGTCCGTGGAATTCCGGCTAGATCTCCCGCGCAAGGAGAAGAGACCATGAGACCGATCCGTCGTGCGTGCGTCATCGGAGCGGGGGTGATGGGGAGCGGCATCGCCGCGCATTTCGCCAACGCGGGCCTCGAGGTGCTCCTCCTCGACATCGTCCCGCCGAACCTGACGGACGCCGAGAAGGGCGATCGCGCCGCGCGCAATCGCTTCTCCCAGGGCGGCCTCGACAAGGCGCTCAAGGCGCGGCCGGCGGCGTTCTTCCACAAGTCGGCGGCGAACCTCGTGTCCATCGGCAACACCGAGGACGACCTCGCGAAGGTCAAGGACTGCGACCTCGTCATCGAGGCGGTCCTCGAGCGCATGGACGTGAAGCAGGCGCTCTTCGAGAAGCTCGAGAAGCACGTCCAGCCGCACTGCGTGGTGGCGTCGAACACCTCGGGCCTCCGCATCTCCGAGATGCTCAAGGGCCGCGGCGACGGGTTCCGCAAGAACTTCCTCGTCATGCACTTCTTCAACCCCGTCCGCTACATGAAGCTCCTCGAGCTCGTGGCCGGCACCGACACCGATCCCAAGGTGTTCGAGCACGTGGCCAAGTTCGGCCGCGACACGCTCGGCAAGGGCATCGTCGTCGGCAAGGACACGCCGAACTTCATCGGCAACCGCATCGGCGCGCACGCGATGATGGCGACCATCCACCAGATGCTCGAGGACGGCCTCTCGCCGGAGGACGTCGACTCGATCACCGGCCTGCCGATGGCGCACCCGAAGAGCGCGAGCTTCCGCACCGCGGACCTCGTGGGCCTCGACACCTTCGTGCACGTCGCGAACAACTGCTACGACTCGCTGGTCGACGACGAGGACCGCGCGGTCTTCGAGGTGCCCGCCTTCATCAAGGGCATGGTCGAGAAGAAGCTCCTCGGCGACAAGACCAAGGGCGGCTTCTACAAGAAGGGCGCGGCCAAGGAGATCGAGACCTACGATCCCAAGACCGGCGCCTACCGCCCCAAGGGCGGCGACGAGTCGATCAAGGCCGCGACCAAGGCGATCTCCAAGATCGAGGATCCCAAGGAGCGCGTCCGCAAGCTCGCGGAGGACGGCGGCAAGGCCGGCGCCTTCGCCTGGAAGATCACCTCGCGCTCGCTCGCGTACGCCGCGCGCCGCCTCGCGACCGGCGAGATCGCCGACGACGTGGTCGCCGTCGACGAGGCCATGAAGTGGGGCTACAACTGGGAGCTCGGGCCCTTCGAGGTCTGGGACGCGCTCGGCTTCGTGAAGACCGTCGAGCGGATGGAGAAGGACGGCGTGAAGCTGCCCGACGCCATCAAGAAGATGAAGGCGAGCGGCGCGACCGCGTTCTACGGCCCGAACGACACCGTCTTCGACCTCAAGAAGGGCGAATACGTGAAGCGCGCGATCGACCCGCGCAACGCGACGTTCGAGATCATGCGGCGCGGCGCGGCCCCGGTCCTCAAGAACGACGGCGCCGAGGCCTGGGATCTCGGCGACGGCGTGCTCGGGCTCACCTTCAAGACGAAGGCCAACAGCATCGACCCCGACGTCATCTCGATGATCAGCCAGTCGGTGGAGCGCGCGGAGCAGGACTTCCGCGCCCTCGTCGTGTCGAACTCCGGCGAGCACTTCTGCGTCGGCGCGAACCTCTTCCTCGTGGTCATGGCGGCGAGCCAGGGCCAGTGGGACACCATCCGCACGATGGTGAAGGGCTACCAGGACGCGACGCAGACGATGAAGTACTCCCGCGTCCCCGTCGTGGTGTGCCCCTACGGCATGACCCTCGGCGGCGGCCTCGAGCTCTGCCTCGGCGCCGGCAACGTCCAGGCGGCGGCCGAGACCTACTCGGGCCTCGTCGAGGTCGCGGTCGGCCTCATCCCCGGCGGCGCCGGCACGATGAACATGCTGTGGCGCTTCCTCGAGGTCCAGCCCGAGGGCGCGGCGGCCAACACCTACGAGCTCGTCACCCAGACCTTCAAGAACATCGCGCTCGCGAAGGTCGCGACCAGCGCCGAGGAGGGCAAGGCCCTCGGCTACTTCCGCCGCACCGACGGCGTGTCGTTCGACAAGGCGCGCCTCCTCACCGAGGCCAAGCAGCGGGCGATCGGTCTATCCGAGGCTGGATGGCACCCGCCGCTCCCGCGCTCGTTCGTCCTGCCGGGCGACAGCGGCATCGCGACCCTCTCGATGATGGTCGACACCCTGGTCGCCGGCGGCTACGCCAGCGAGCACGACGCGAAGATCGCGAAGAAGCTCGCCGAGGTCCTCTGCGGCGGGCGCGGCGGCAGCACCCACGAGGTGACCGAGGCCGAGATCCTGGAGCTCGAGCGCGAGGCCTTCGTCAGCCTCTGCGGCGAGCCGAAGAGCCAGGAGCGCATGCAGTACATGCTGATGAACAACAAGCCCCTCCGCAACTAACCCCACTCGCATCCTACGGAGTCAGTCATGACCGACATCATCATCGCAGAAGCCGTTCGATCGGCGGTGGGGCGCGCCATCAAGGGGACCCTCGCCCAGAAGCGCCCCGACGAGCTCGCCGGCGACGTCATCCAGGGCCTCCTCGCCCGCGTGCCGCAGGTGAAAGCGGCCGACGTCGAGGACGTCATCCTCGGCTGCGCCATGCCCGAGGGCGAGCAAGGCCTCAACATCGCGCGCGTCGCGGCGATGCTCGGCGGCCTGCCGCAAGAGACGGGCGCCATCACCATCAACCGCTTCTGCTCGAGCGGCCTCCAGGCGATCGCCCTCGCGGCGGGCGCGATCAAGATGGGCTCGTGCGACATCGTCGTCGCCGGCGGCGTCGAGTCGATGAGCATGGTGCCGATGACCGGCAACAAGCTCTCGGCCTCGCCGGAGGCGATGGAGCGCGTCCCCGCGGTGTACACGCCCATGGGCATCACCGCCGAGAACGTGGCGACCAAGTTCGGCGTCTCCCGCGCCGAGCAGGACGAGTTCGCGCTGAAGAGCCAGAAGAAGGCGAGCGCCGCCCGCGAGGCCAAGCGCTTCGAGGACGAGATCGTCACCGTGCGCGCCGTGCAGTACGCCGGCAGCGAGAAGAAGTACGTCGACTTCCGCACCGACGAGCTCGTGCGGCCGGACACCACCGCCGAGGGCCTCGCCTCCCTCAAGCCGGCGTTCTCGCAGAAGGGCTCGGTCACGGCGGGCAACAGCTCGCCGCTCTCGGACGGCGCCGCCGCCGCCCTCGTCATGAGCAAGGAGCGCGCCGACAAGCTCGGCATCAAGGGCCTCGGCGTCATGCGCGCCTTCGTCTCGGTGGGCGTGGACCCGGCGATCATGGGCATCGGGCCGGTGCCCGCGGTGCAGAAGCTCCTCGCGAAGACGGGCCTCAAGCTGAGCGACATCGATCTCTTCGAGGTCAACGAGGCCTTCGCGAGCCAGTCGGTGTACGTGCAGAAGACGCTCGGCATCCCCGAGGACCGGCTCAACGTGAACGGCGGCGCGATCGCGCTCGGGCACCCGCTCGGCTGCACCGGCGCCAAGCTCACCGCGACCGCGCTCTACGAGCTCCGCCGTCGCGGCGGGCGGTACGCCATCGTCACGATGTGCATCGGCGGCGGCATGGGAGCGGCGGGCCTCTTCGAGGCGATCCGCTGACATGCGCGCCGTCGGAATCGCGGCCTCTGGCGCGCTGATCTCGGTCGCGATCGCGTGCGGGCCCGGCGCCCAGGGGGGGGCGTCCGGGCCGTCGAGCGAGCTCACCGGGGAGCGGTGGGCCGAGACGTGCCGGGCCGCGGTCCAGCGCAACATCAAGTGCGCCAAGATCTCGCCGGAGCAGGAGGAGGAGGCGGCCAAGGTGTGCGTCGCCTCCGAGACGTGCGCCAAGCGCAACCTCCGCCCTGATTTCGTGGGGCAATACATGGAGTGCGAGGCTCGGGCCACGTGCGCGGCCTCGTGCACCGAGACCGTGGGCGCGATCGCGGCGCCGACCAGCGTGCACGCCGAGCTCCAAGCGGCGTGCGAGAAGATCCCCTCCGCCTGCGTGGGGCAGAAGCGCGGCTGCGACGCGCTCGTCCGCTCGAACCCTTCGCACCTCCTCTCGGACACGCTCCTCGGCGAGCTTCGGGGCTGCGTGTCGACGACCGACTGCGAGGTCATGGGCTCGTGTTTCAGCCAGAAGATGGCTCAGCTCGGCGACGTGCAGTTCCTCTGCGCGAACCCGGGCAAGAAGTGACGCGCTCGAGGTGACGCGTCCCCTCCTCGACGTCGGGGTGATTGGAGGGGGCACCGCCGGTTGCGCGGTCGCCCTCCTCCTCTCACGGCAGGGCCACGCGGTGACGGTGTACGAGCGGGTGGCGGTGCCGGGCCCGGTGGGCGCCGGCATCACGCTCCAACCGACGGGGCTCCACGTGCTC
>JAEUKG010000357.1 GCA_016794325.1 Myxococcales bacterium
TCGCCGCCGTGGCCGCGCGGCTTCACTGATCGGCGGCGCACAGCGCCGCGAAGCGCTCGCCACCGAGGGGCGCGAGCACGAGCGCGCGCACGAGCGTGGCCATCGCCGCCGCCTCGCGCGCCACGTCGCCGGGGCGCGGGAGGGCGGAGCCGGTGTGACCGTAGAGCCCGGTGAGGATCACACGGCGCGGATGTGTCGGCGGGAGCGCGCGGGCGAGCTTCTCGGTCTCCTCGAAGGGGATGACGTCGTCGTCCCTGCCGTGGACCAAGAGGACCGGGGCCTGGAGCCGCGCGAGGTGAGGCCTCGGGTCCGCGAACGTGTACCGCGACGCGAGCGCGCGCAGGCGCGCCACGTGCGGGGCGGGGTCGGCGCCGAGCCCGCACCCTCGCAGGAACGCCTCGCGCTCCGGTGGAGGCAGCTCGCGGGCGATCGCCTCGGCGTGAGGGGCGCGGGCGCGCGCGTCGCGCAGCTCCGGGCGCCCCCACGTCGCGTGCACCACCCGTCGCCACGCCTCGACGACGCGGGGGACGTCGAAGGCGTCGAGCGACGCGTCGGCGAGGTGCATGTGGACGACGGGCGCGTTCGACGAGTCGTACGGGCGAGTGCGGCCGTCGGGCGTGCGGCCGGTGAGCGCGAACGTGATCGCGGACTCGAAATCGCAGTAGCCGCCGAAGAGGACGAGGCCCCCGAGGCGCGAGGCGAGGCGAGGCGAGGCGGCCGCGGCGATCGCCGGCAGCGATCCGAACGAGACGCTGAACAGCGCCGGGGGCGGGAGCCCGTCGCGCGCGATCGCGTCGCACGCCGCCTCGAGCGCGCGCTCGAGCTCCACGCGCGCCCCGTCCGTCACCTGCAGCGCGAGGAAGGCGCTGAGCTTCGGCGCGTAGACGCGGAACCGGGCGGCGCACAGGGCGCGGGCGAAGCGATCGAAGCGCGGATCGTCGGGGCCTTCGTAGTGGAGCCCCTGGGCGACGACGTAGGCGCCGAGCGGCCGCTCCGCGGGCTCGTACACGTAGGCGGCGACGCCGCCGAGATCGACGGCCCGGCGCGCGCCGCCGGCGCTCACCGAGCGGGCCCCGGCCCATGGCCCGAGCCACCGCGCGAGCGCGAGCGCCGCGCGCGCCTCCGCGACCCGGCTCAGGCGGAGACGCCGAAGACGTCGCGGAACCGGACGTACGGCTCGCGGTTCGGATCGACGTCGCAGAGCCCGACGCGCAACGAGATCGTCTCGTTGTCACCCCACGGCCACCAAAGCCCGAACGCGTGGAGCCCCGCGAACGGCCCGGCGGCGAGGATGAGCTGCCCCTGGCGCACGCCTCCCGAGCGCTCCGCGACGTCGCGCAGCGGCTGCGGCGCGCGCGCGAGGCTCGAGCTGCCGAACTCCTGCGAGAACACCTCGGCGACGGCGCCGCGCGCAGCTCGCTCGAGCTCGGTCGTGAACGACGAGGTGACGCAGTTCAGTCGAGTGTCCCAGCTCCATCCGCGTGTGGGCCACTTGCCCTTCATCCGAGTGAAGCCGTCGAAGAGCGGTTGCCAAGCGTCGTTCCAGCGCGACATGACCGCCTAGCTTATCACAACCGGATCAGGGTTCACGCCCTTGCGTCTCGCCGCCTCGCCCGCCTCGCCCGCCTCGCCCCGCCGAATCAATAGGGCGTCACGGGACCTTTCACGAGAGACCCGTTCGGCGTCCGGCCGATCAGCCGCAGAAAGACGCCGGCGTGGAGGGCGCCGGTGTTCGCGATGTACAAGGTAAGGTGATGTCGTCCAGGTGCGAGGACGACGCTGCCGTTCTCGCGGTTCAGCCACTTGCCGTCCTCGACGACGCCGATCCCGCTCGTCATGCGGCCGAGCTCGAGGGTGCCACCGAGCTCCTCGGGCGCCTCCTCGGCGCCGACGAGCGTGTTCGCGCGGAACAGCCCCGAGGTGACGCCCTTCTCGTCGGTCGCGACGAGGAAGAGCGCGTCGACCGGCCCCTCGACGTCGGCGACGAACGCGAGATCGAGCGATCCGTCGGGGTGGAGGGCGCCGTCGCGCATGCCGACCTTGTCGACCTTGAGCGACTCCGGCGACACCTGCAGCGACGTCACCTTCGCGTTGCCCTGCGCGACCCCGGGCTTGGCGCCGGTGGAGGGGCCTCCGGACTGGGCCTTGTCGCCGGCGCACCCGAGCAGCGTGGCGCTCGCCGACACGGCGAGCGCGAAGAAGAGGCGGAGCGGGGCGGAGCGATGGCGTCTCGTCTGCATCCCCTTGGTCATATCACGGTCGCGCGCCGGCGCGCCTCGTCTGCGCGCCGACCCTTCGCCGCCGCGCCCCGTCTTCGCCTACACTGCGAGCGTGCGAACCCTCACTCCCGCTCCGCCTCGGTTGCGAGCGCCCTCGGGTGCCGTCGCGTTCGGCTCGTACCAGGGGGAGGTCGGCGACGTCGACTTCGCGCCGGGCCTCGTCGCGCGGGCGGTGCGCCACAAACGCTGGGTCTACGGCGCGATCGTCGCAGAGGCGCTCTACGTGGGCTGGGCGGTGGTCCGGCTCGGGTACGCGAGCAAGCTCTTCGCGTTCGCGTACGACGCGAACGACAAGCGCATCGTGAGCGTCGCATCGCGGCTCGGTCCGCCGGGCGTCGCCCGCGTCGGTCGGTCGTCGCGCGCCGCGCCGGCGGCGGCCTGGTCGCTCGGCCGTGACCGCGTGCGCTTCGGCGCGCGGGCCGGCGGGGGTCGTTCGCTCTCGCTCGCCGTCGGCGACGTGGCCGCCGATCTCGCGATCGACGACGGCCCGCCCGCGATCACGGCCATCTGTGCCCTCGAGGATCCCGACGCCGGATCGCCGGGCGCGAGCCTCACCGAGAAGGGCGCGCTCCTTCCGGCGCGCGGCACCATCACGATCGCGGGGCGCGCGCGCGAGGTCGACGCCCTCGCGGCGTACGACTACACCTCCGGCATCCTCCAGCGCCGGACGGCGTGGCGCTGGGCGTTCTTCATGGGCCGCGACGCCGCCGGCGCTCCCGTGGCGATGAACCTCGTCGGCGGCTTCATGGGCGAGGCCGAGTGCGCCTTCTTCACCGCCGACGGCGTCTTCCCCCTCGGCGAGGGCCGCTTCACGACGACGAAGCCGCTCGACCCCTGGTCGATCGAGACGTCGTGCGGCGCCGCGAAGCTCCGCTTCCAACCCGAGGCCGAGCACGCCGAGGAGCAGAACCTCGGGCTGGTGAAGAGCCTCTTCCACCAGCCGGTGGGGACCTTCTCGGGGGAGGTGCGCGTGGGTGGGAGGACCTTCGAAATCCGCGACGTTCTCGGGGTTTGCGAGGACCAGAGCGTCGTGTGGTGACGGCGCGCCTCGTCAGATCTTCGGGCGCGCAGGCGCGTATGCGAGGGACATGACGAGCGGTCGAGCACAGAAGGCGTACGCGGGGATCGTCATCGCTTGGGTCATGGCAGCGCCGCTCGTGCTCCACTCGCTCGGGGCGCTCTGATCCGACCCCGTCGTCGGCTACCCTGAGCCCGGTGGCCGAGCCGAGCGAAGACGGGCTCCGACCGGTGCTCAAGCTCCGGGACGCGACCCTATTGGTCGTGTCGTCGATCATCGGCGTCGGGATCTTCCTCACGCCGCAGCGGGTCGCGGCCGCGCTGCCGCACCCGTGGGTGTTCCTCGGCGCGTGGGCGCTCGGGGCGGCCCTCTCGCTCGCCGGGGCCCTCGCCAACGCGGAGCTCGGGGCGATGTTCCCCCGCGCCGGCGGCGACTACGTCTACCTCCGCGAGGCGATCCACCCCGCGGCCGGGGTCGTCGTCGGGTGGCTCTCGTTCTTCGCGATCTACGCCGGGACGATCGCGACCCTCGCGGTCGGGTTCGCCGACGGCCTCGCGGTCTTCGTGACGTTGCCGAAGGGCGCGGCGCCGCTCGTCGCCTGCGCCCTCGTCGTCGCCTGCACCCTCGTCAACTCGGCGGGCGTCCTCGCCGGCGCGTGGGTGAACAACGTCGTCACCGCCGCGAAGGTGCTCGCGATGGTCGTCCTCGTCGTCGCGTGCCTCGCGTCCGACAAAGTCGACCTGCACCACTTCGGCCGCGCCGCGGGCAGCGCCCCGCGCTTGGGCCTCGGGCTCGTCGGCGAGGCGCTGCCGTCGATCCTCTTCTCGTACCTCGGGTGGAACGCCTCGGTGTACGTGGCGAGCGAGCTCGCCGCGCCGAAGCGCGATCTGCCGCGCTCGCTCTTCGGCGGCCTCGGCGTGAGCGCGCTCGTCTACCTGCTCGTCACCGGGAGCTACGTCGCGGTGCTCGGGGTGGGCGGCGTCGCCGGCGCCGAGCGCGTGGCCGAGGCGACGGCCGCCGCCGCGTTCGGGATCCACGCGACCGCGGTCGCGAAGCTCATCGGCGCGCTCGTCCTCCTCTCGACGCTGGGCACGCTCAACGCGAGCGTCCTCATCGGGCCCCGCATCACCTACGCGATGGCGCGCGACGGGCTCGCGCCGCGGAGCCTCGGCGCGCCGAGCCCGACGACCGGCGCGCCGACGGGCTCGCTCGTCTTGCAGGCCGCGGTCGCATGCGCCCTCGTGCTGATCCTCCGGAGCTTCCCGAGCGTCCTCGACTACACGACGTTCGCGATCGTGCTCGCGACGATCGCCGACACGCTCGCCCTCTACGTCCTGCGCCGGCGCCGGCCGGACGCGCCGCGCCCCTACCGCGCGTGGGGGTACCCGTGGGTGCCCGCGGTGTACGTCGCGGCGAACGTCGTCATCGCGGCGTCGATGTTGTGGCAGAGCCCTCGGGAGTGCGCGGTGAGCTTGCTCTTGGTGCCCCTCGCCGCCGCCTCGTATTTCGTCGCGGCCCGCCTCGCTGAGTCGCGTCGCGGCGCGCCTCGCTGAGTCGCGGCGCGGCGCGCCTCGCCGAGTCGCGTCGCGGCGCGCCTCGCCGAGTCGCGTCGCGGCGCGCCGCGCTTTGCTTGGGGCTCGCGCGCGCCGCGAGCGCCCGCGCAGGCGAAAATACTGAAAATCCCTTGGGGCGGAGGGCACTTGCGCCGCGTCGGCGCATTCGCAATACTGAGGAGGATGTTCGTTCGAACGGTCCTGGGCGGCGCCGTCCTCGCGGCGCTCGTGGCGGGTTGCTCCTCCGGCGAGCGTCGGCCCGCTGCGCCACCCCCCCCGCCGGAGCTCCCGCCTGGCGCGGCGGCGGGGGTCCCGGAGATCCCTCCGGACCCGGCCCCCGCGACGGCGCTCCACGCTCGCCCCCGCGCGACCATCGTCATCGGGCGCGAGAACCCGAGCTACACCGAGAACCCACCGGCCGCCGAGCCGCCCGCGCGCGGCGTGACGCAGGTCTCGCGGACCGTCGTCCAGACCAACCACTACTACGGCGGGTACTATCCGTACGCGTATGGTCCGGCCGGCGGACAGGTCGCGCGAGGCGCGGGCGAGCCGGGCACCGGCGGCGCCGCGCCGCGCCCGGCCTCGCGCCCGCCGACCACCGTGGGCGGGGATTGGGCGGCGCCCAAGGACCCCGGCCCCGGCATGATCAAGAACTGGCAGGCGCGCTGACGTTCACTTCGTGGTGGTGGTGCACTTCGCGCCCGACGACGGCGTGACCCAGGTGAAGATCGGCAGGCCGAGGAGCGTCTGGTCGGGGATCGCCGGGTAATACGCGAGGAAGTCGAAGCACATCTCGTCGCCGGTGCCCTCGCCGAACTTCACCGCCGAGTCGGTGGTGTTCTTGTAGGTGCAGTTGGTGCGGAAGACGTCGCCCCTCGCCGCGGTCTTGTTGATCGGGTAGTTCGACTGGTTCTCGAAGCTGAACGTCGGCTGGTCGAAGATGGTCTCGGGCGTGCCCTTGCCGCCGGGCAAGCGCACCGTCGACATCGACTGCCCCAGGGTGTGCATGTGGGGGGACGCGTTGAAGAACTTCACGCCGTTGAAGCGGTTGTCGTTCAGCGTGTAGTCGCAGGTGATCGACGTCGTGGAGCGCGGCGGGATGTTGAAGTTCGTGCTCCCGAAGGCGAGGACGCCCGCGTCGTTCGGCCGGAGCTTGTCGGTGGTGCAGAACTGGTAGCCGCTGCGATCGGTCGCGCCGGGGAGGTTGAGGGCGTTGTTGTAGTGGAGCTGGACGACCCAGTGGGTCGTGCCCTTCTCCTCGGGGAAGCCGGCCTCGACCGGCAGCTCGAGGTTGCCGCCGCCCGGGGCCCAGCCGGCGACGAGCTTCCACGCCGCCGAGCCGAACGCGGCGCACGCCTTGGGCGTGGTGCTGTACGCCTGGTTGGTCTGGAAGAGGAGGATGTGGTGGAGGATCTTCTTGTTGTCGACCTTCGGCCCGAGCGCGGTGATGTGGCGCTTGGTCGCGGTGTTGATGTCGACGCCGAAGCACACGTATTGGTCGAGCGGCGCGCCCGCTTGCATGGTGAACGGCGTCGCCGCGACGAGGGTCTGGTCGGCGGTGCAGGGCAGGGGCTTGTCGATCGGGCCCTGCGGGCCGCTCGAGCACGCCTCGTTCGACGACGGCGCGCCCGCCTTCACCCACGACTCGATCGTGGCGATCTCCTTGTCGGAGAGCTTGGGGTTCGGCTGCGGCGGCATCGGGCGCTGCGCGTCTTTCACCCGCGCGAGGACGGCCTCGAAGACCTTGCCGGAGCCCTTGCTGAACGCCTTGGTGAGATCCTGGTGCGTCACGAGCGGCACCGAGGCGCCGAAGTCCGGGCTCGCGCCGTGGCAGTTCTGGCATTTGCTCTTGAGCACGGCGTCGACGTCGCACGGGAGCGCCGACGGCCCGCTGCTCTCGCCGCTCGACCCTCCGCTCGACCCCGCGCCGATCGGCGGCTGGGTCGGGGCGTTCGAGCCCTCGGTCTCGTCGTCGGCGCTCATCCCCGTCGCGCCGTCGCTGCAGGCAGCGGCGAGCAACGCGAGCGCGGTCATGGTCACGGCGAGCCCACGGGCCAACACGGTCGTTCGGTTCATCGTCTCCTCCAGCGGGGCGCGCATGGACGATCCCGACCGCGGCGGGCGCCGCGCGGGCTCCTCTCGGACGGAGCGACGGCCCCGTCGCGCGCGGTCGAGCCGCGGCGGGACGCCGTCGCTACGGGTCCATGCGTGGAGGAGTCGTTTGCAACCTCAGGGCCAAGATTGCTGGAGCACCTGGTTACCCACGTTCTCGACACTTAGGAAAATTCCGGAGGGTCGGAGACGGGCAAACGTGGGAAAGTGATGGACCATCATGGATCTCCACGCCTCCAGCGATGGGCATAAAAACAACGGAGTCGGAATCCGCTGGCATCGCGTGGGTTACCATGTGCGCACCATGTGCGACAAAACGCGGCGGCCCGCGCCTCGGAAGAGGGCGGGCCGACGTGGCGCGCGAGGCGCGGGGAGGGTCACTCCGC
>JAEUKG010000364.1 GCA_016794325.1 Myxococcales bacterium
GGAGCCGCTCGGCGAGGATCGCGGCGACGTCCACGCAGCGGTCGGCGTCGCGCTCGCCGCGGCGCTCGTCCTCGACGCGCAGCGCGACGAACTGGGCCGCGAGCCGCGCGCGGACCTCCTCCTCGGCCTCGGCCTTGGCCGACGCGCGGACCCCGGCGGCGCGGGCCTCGGCCTCGGCGACGATCACCTTGGCGCGCGCCTCCGCCTCCTGGACGAGGTTGCGGGCGCGCAGGTGCGCCTCCACGGTCGACGACGGGACGACGCGCGCGCGGCGGCCCTTGGGCTCGGGCGTGTAGAGGGGGGTGGCGCCGGCGGCGGCCGGGGCCCGGACCACGCGAGCCCGGACGAGCCGGCGCATCGCAGCCCCCCCTCGTCGGCCGCGCGCGCGATCTTCGCGACCTCGACGGCGAGGGCGCGCGCGCGCGCGCCGCGATCGCTCGTCGCGAGGGCGGTCGCGAGCGACGAGGCGCGCGCGCGCCCGGCGTCGTCGAGCGTCGCGAGGGCGTCGCTCGGAGACTGACCGAAGAGCACGCACGACGCGAGGTAGGCCGGCTCCCACATCTTCGTCACCACACTAGACCACCGCCCGCGATTCGCGAACGAAATTGGACACCTAGCGACCGGCGACGGCGTAGCGCTCGCCGTCGGTCTCGACGCGGCCGTCTTCGACCAGCTTCACGAGGTGGGCCTCGAGCGCGAGCCTGGCGATCGGGTGGAGGGCGAGGGGCGCGTCGTCGTACGCGGACGCGACGAGCTCGGCCGCGGTCGAGCCGCGACCCGCCGCCGCGACGGCGGCGTACACCTTCTCCTCGCGCATCAGGCGGTGGGCCACGTAGCGGTCGAAGTGGGCGACCGGGTCGTCGATCGGCTCCCCGTGCGCCGGCAGCGCGAGGCGCGCCGAGAGGCCCGAGAGGCGCCGGAGCTGGGCGACGTAGGTGGCCATGTGGCCGTCGTGTGTCTCGATGAGGATAGTTCCCTGGCTCGCCACCATGTCGCCGACGACGACCACGCCCCGGTCGGCGTCGTGGAAGCACACGTGGCCGGGCGCGTGACCGGGGGTGTGGAGCACCCTCCAGCGGGAGGCGACGGGCCCGTCGAGCGTGACCTCGTCGCCGTCCTCGAGCATCCGCGCGACGGGCACGCCCAGGCGGGACGCGGTCGCTGCGTGCGCCCACACCGGCAGCCCGAGCGCGCGCGCGAGGGCCGCGGCGCCGCCCACGTGGTCGGCGTGGTGGTGGGTCACCGCGATGGCGACGGGTCGCCGGCCCTGCGAGGCGAGGCCGCCGACCCACGCGATCCACTCGCGCTGCTCGTCCTCGTAGGGCGTCGCCGGCTCGACGAGGAGCACGTCGCGCCCTCCGAGGGCGTAGCTGTTCGTGTGGGTCGCGGGCGGGAGCGTCGGCGTCTTCGCCGCGAACGCGACGAGCGACGACGACAGCTCCCGCGGCCGGATCACGCGCGCTCGACGAGGAGCGCGAGGGCCTCGCCGCCGCCGATGCAGATCGACGCCACGCCGCGCTTCTTGTTCTGGTCCTTGAGCGCGTGCAGGAGCGTCGTCACGATGCGGGCGCCGCTCGCGCCGATGGGGTGTCCGAGGGCGACGGCGCCGCCGCGGACGTTGACGCGCGCGAGGTCGATCTTGCCGAGCTGGGCGCACGCCATCGCGACGACGGCGAACGCCTCGTTGATCTCGAAGAGGTCGACGTCGGCGAGCTTCACCCCGGTCTTCGCCGCGAGCGTGTCCATCGCCTTCGCGGGCGCGGTGGTGAACCACTCGGGGTCCTGCGCGGCCCCCGCCCAACCGGCGATGCGCGCGAGGGGCTTCAGGCCGTGCTTCTTCACCGCGTCTTCGCTCGCGAGGACGAGCGCGCTCGCGCCGTCGTTGATCGAGGAGGCGTTGGCGGCGGTGATCGTCCCGTCCTTCTGGAAGGCGGGCTTGAGCGACGCGAACTTCGACGGGTCGCCCTTCTGCGGGCCCTCGTCGAGCTTCACCGCGGTGGGGTCGCCCTTCTTCTGCGGGACGAGCACGGGCTCGATCTCGGCGTCGAACATGCCCTCCTTCTGGGCGGCGAGGGCGCGACGGAACGACTCGCGCGAGAACTCGTCCTGGGCCTCGCGCGAGAACTTGTATTCTGCAGCGCACTTCTCGCCGCAGATGCCCATGTGGACGTTCTTGTACGGATCCCAGAGGCCGTCGAAGATCATCCCGTCGGTGAGCTGCCCGTGGCCCATGCGGTAGCCGGTGCGCGCTTTGTCGAGGTAATACGGGACGTTCGACATCGACTCCATGCCGCCCGCGACGACCACGTCGGCGTCGCCGACCGCGATGTTCTTGGCGGCGAGGAGGATCGCCTGGAGGCCCGAGCCGCAGACCTTCCCCACCGTCGTCGCCGGGACCGAGACCGGGATGCCGGCGTGGATCATCGCCTGGCGCGCGGGCGCCTGGCCGATGCCCGCGCTGAGCACGTTGCCCATGAACACCTCGCCGACCGCGCCGGGCTCGATGCCCGCGCGCGACAGCGCACCCTTGATCGCGGTCGCGCCGAGCTGGGGAGCCGAGAGCGACGAGAGCGCGCCCTGAAAAGCGCCGATGGGGGTGCGGGCCGCGGAGACGATGTAGACGTTGGGCAGAGCCATGGGGACGATCCTCCTTGAGGCGATTCGGCTGTGCATATAGTCCGCCCCCGGCGTTTCGCCCAGTGGCGCCGGGGCGCGGCGTCCGTTCGAGCAAAACCGGGCCGAGCTCAGCCAACGGGGCTAAGCTCGGCTCATGACCTCCGGGACCGCGTCGGCCGTCCGCGCCCTCGGCGCGCTCGCGCTCGCGGCCTCGGTGAGCGCCGCCACGTGCGGTGACGGCGGGGGCGGCGGAAGCGCGGCCGACGCGGGCGTGGGCCCGCTCCCGCCCGACGCCGCGAGCTCGTGCCCGGTCGAAGCGCCCGCGAACGGCAGCGCTTGCGCCCTCCCCGAGGGGACGACGTGCGCGTTCGGCGCCTGCGGCGGATTCTCGCGCTGCACGCTCGGCGTCTGGCACGTCGCGCCGAGCGTTCCGGGCGTCGTCTGCCCCGAGGTCCGACCGACGCCTGGAGCGGCCTGCCCGCAGTGCGTCCCGGCGGGGACGGTCTGCCGGTACAACGAGGCGTGCACCGAGGGCGCTGGCGTGCCCACGAGCCGGGCGACGTGCACCGCCTCGGGCCGCCTCGTGTGGGTCCTCGAGACGAACACCTGCCCGGAGCCCGACGGCGGCGCCGCGACGGACGGGGGGCGGGACGGCGCTTCCGACGCCAGCCTGGCGGACGCGGCCCCCGAGTGAACTTTCGCTTGCGCGACCCGCGGTTTGGGGCGTAAAAGGCCCGACGCTCTGGGGGAGGGTCGTGGGGCCCTCCGTGTCCTACAATCGCCGTCGACTCGAACGGGCCGACGGGTATCCAAGGTTTCCACGATGTCCGAGACGAAGTTCGCGGCTTTCATGACCAGCAAGAAACTGAGCCCGATGCGGCTGCTTGCGGCTTCTCACAAGCTCGAAACCCTGACGACCGAAGATCGCCAGATCAAGCTCGCCAAGCGCCGCGCCAAGGGCGCCGAGGGCGGCGAGGGCGAGAAGAAGGAGACGGGCAAGCCCCGCTCCGGCCGCGCGGTCACCCCGCGGGCCCTCGACGCGGCCATGAAGGGCGGCGACATCAGCGGCCCCACGAAGCAGCGCATCCTCCGCGCCGTGAACCACCTCCTCGAGCAGAAGAAGCAAGAGAAGGTGGAGCTCCGCACGCTGTTCTGAGCCAAGCTTCCATTCGAGCGCGACGTCCGCCCGCGCCTCGCCTCCGCACGTGCGTCGAGGGGGCCGCGGGCGAAGGTCTTTGTCCCACAGTGACCCACGGCATCCGCCCTATTTGCGTCCAGAAACTGGGCCCAGCCGCTCGACTGCGTGCAGTGTGCACGCATGGCTGCCATCGTGCTCGGGGTGATCGCTCTCGTGGTCTTGGCCGACGTGCTGGACGTCACGCAGCGCCGGAAGCGGCGCGCCTGACGGGCGCTACGGCCATTTTCGTGCTTCGGTGAACGCGCCGATGGGGGACCGCACCGAAGAAGACGTGGCCACATTGCCCCTCCCCGGAAGCCCGACCCTCGCAGGGCTCTCGCCCCCGTCCACCTCGAATGGGGACGTGGCGGGCGACTGGAGTGCGAGAAGGGCCTACATGACCGAGGAAGAGCTCTCCCTGGTGCGAGCGGCGGCGGGCGGCGATCGTGAGGCCTTCCGGACGCTCTTCGTTCGCCACCGGGCCGACGTCCACCGGCTCGTGTACCGGATGATCGGGCCCCGGAGCGACATCGACGACGTCGTCCAGGAGGTCTTCTTCCAGGTCTTCCGCAGCCTCAAGGACTTCCGCGGCCAGTCGAAGCTGACGACCTGGCTCCACCGCGTCACGGTGAACGTGGTGCTCATGGTCCGCCGCGCCGAGCGCAGCCGGCCCACCTACGTGGAGGAGCAGCCGGGCGATCTCTCGCCCGACGACCACCGCGCCCTCCCGGACGAAGAGGCCGAGCGCAACGAGCGCGTGCGCGCGTTCCGGCGCTTGCTCGACCGGCTCGCCGACAAGAAGCGCGTCGTGTTCGTCCTCCACGAGCTCGAGGGCATGTCGCCGCAAGAGATCAGCGACGTCGTGGGCGCGCCGGTCCTCACCGTGCGCACGCGGCTCTTCTACGCGCGCCGCGAGCTCGAGGCGATGATGAGCGACGAGCCGTCGCTGGCGGGTGTGGGCGCGTTCGCCGGAAAGGCGGAGCGATGAGCAAGAAGCCCACCCTCGACGATCTCGTGCGTGACGAGCGCCGGCGCGCGCCGAACGAGCCCGACTGGGCGGCGATGGAGTCGAAGCTCTTCGCGCGCATCGACGAGGCCGAGGCGGCCGAGGTCGCGCGCCCTCGGCTGGGCGGGCGCGGCTGGGCCGCGGCCGCGGGCGCGCTCGCGCTCGCGGCGTCGGCGATGTTGTTCTTCGGCCGCCGCGGCGAGCTGCCGGTCGAGTCGGCGACGCTCGGGGCCGAGCCCTCGGCGGGGACGCTGAGCGCCGTCGACGGCGCCGGTCAGGTGCTCGTGGGCGGGCAGCCGGTGCAAGCCGGTCGCGGCCTCGTGCCCGGCGATCGCGTCGACGCCCAGGGCGCGCGCGGCTTGTTCGAGAACGCCGGCAAGGTCACCTTCGCGGTCGAGGACCAGAGCCGGGTGCGGGTCGATCGCAGCCGCGGCACCGTGATCCTCGCGCTCGAGAGCGGCGCGGTCGAGGCCGCGGTGGTCCCGGTGTCGCAGGGAGAGGCGTTCGCGGTCGACGTTCCGACCGCGCGCGATCGCGTGCGCGTCGCCGTCCACGGGACGCACCTGCGCGTCGCTCGCGAGGGCGATCGGGTCGTCGTCGACCTCACCGAGGGCGTCGTCTCCATCGGGCGCCCGCCTCGCGAGGGGTCGACGTACGGCACCCTCGTGGTCGCGCCCGCGCACATCGAGCTCGACGCGTCGCGCCTCGACGCCGGCATCACCGTCGATCACGCCACCGAGCACGTCCGCAAGGCCGCCTCCCTCGCCGCGCCGAAGGTCGCGAGCGCCGCGCCCGTCCACGTCGACGATCACGAGCCCGCGAGCCCGACGTCGAGCCCGCGCCCCGGCGTCGGCCCCGCGCCTCGCCCGAAGACGACCGACGAGAGCCCCCGCCCCACGCCGACCGAGGCCACCTCGGCGCCGCCGCCGGCGAGCGCGTCGGTCGCGCCCGTCGCGGCCAAACCCGAGCTCAAGCCGAAGGACGCCGTGGTGCAGGCGGTGCGGTCCTGCGTCGCCTCCAGGGTCCAGCTCGGTCAACAAGGGGTGCGCGTCACCGTCTCGTCCACGCTCCACCTGCGCGTGGGCGCCAACGGATCCGTGGAGTCTGCACGCTTCGATCCGCCGCTCGATCCCGAGGTCCAGACCTGCGCCGCCGCGACGATCTACGCGACTCGCTTCGGGGATCCGGGCCCGGTGACGATCCCCATCGAGGTCGGCCGCTGACCGCCCCCCGCGCCGCGCGGCGCGGGGGATCCGCGACCGCGCGCCAGGTTTCCGAGCGCCCGCGCCGAGCGTGCTATCGTGAACGGAGGCCCTTGGGCTCTTCCTTGGAGGTCGCTCGATGAAACGCATCGTCCCGCTCGTCTCCGTCACGCTGCTCGCCGCGGCCTACGTCGCCTGTGGAGGCGCCACGTCCTCCACCCCGCCGGGCGCCGACGCCGGCGCGAGCTCGTCGTCGAGCGGCGGGTCGTCGACGTCTTCGGGTGGCAGCTCCTCCGGCGGCAGCTCCTCGGGCGCCTCCGGATCGAGCAGCTCGAGCGGGTCGAGCAGCGGCGGCGACGCGGGCGACGGCGGCGGCTCGAGCAGCGGCGGCGCGGCCCTCTCGTTCGGCCCCTGCGCGGCGTTCGCGCCGTGCACCGACCCCGTCGACGGGACCTACGCCGTCACCGGAGGGTGCATCGACGATCCGCTCGCGCCGTTCCGCGGAGCGTGCCCGGGCCTCGTCCAGAAGAGCCTCACCGGCACGGTGGCCGGCACGGTCGCCTTCGCCGGCGGCATGATGACGCGCAACGTCTCGAGCACGCTCTCGGCGAAGATCACCCTGCCCGCGGAGTGCACCCAGGGCGCCCCCTGCGCGTTCGTCGGACCGTTCATCCAGAACCAGGTCCCCGGCTCCACCGCGTCGTGCACCGGCGCCGGCGCTTGCGACTGCGACGTGAAGATCACGGTCACCGACAACGTCGCCGACACCTATACCCAGACGGCTAGCTCGGTGGCGACCGGCGCCGGCGACACCTTCGACGTCTGCAAGACCGGCAAGATCCTCGAGTACACGCAGACCGGCGGCGCGCAGCCGCGCCCCGGCTCGTACACGCTCACCGAGAAGTGATCAGCCGCCCGAGGCCTCTTCGTGCTTGCGGAGGATCTCGGTGATGAGGTGGGTCTCGCGCGCGCCGAGCAGCCCGAACTGGACGCCCATCCCGTCCGGGCGCGTCCAGCGCACCACGCCCGGGAGCACGTGCTCCTCGCTCGAGCCAGGCAGGTTCGTCCGGATCACGACCTCGGCCCCGAACGGCGCCGGGTTCGCGGCGCGGACGAACATCCCGCCGACCGAGATGTCCATCGCCATCCCCTCTCGAGCCTCGCTCCCGCTCGCTCCCTTCGTGGTGAAGGTGAGCGGCTGGTTCATCGGTGAGCGGGAGTAGCGACGCTGCTCGATCATGCGCGTCGTACGATGGTACCATCGAGCACCGTGGCGCGGAGGGAAAACCGGAGCAAGGGACGGGGAGCGGACGCGCCCCGCGTGACGGGCTTGCAAGCTCTGGCGCGCTCGCTCTCCGCGCTCGTCCGCGCCGCCGACCGCGCGAGCAGCCAGACGCGCGCCGACCGGGTGAAGAGCCGGCTCCTCGCGCTCATGCCGGTCGCGACGCTCGTGCTCTTCGCGTCCCTCCTCATGCCCCGACGGGCGGAGCCCGACGCGTTGCCGATGCCCATCGTCGACGCCGCGAAGCTCGACGCCGCCCTCGCCGCCGACGACGCGCTCGTCCGGGAGGCGAAGGGCGCGCCGTTGCCGCCGGAGCTCCTGAAGCTCGGCGGCGCGATGCGCGACATGTTCGAGCTCGAGGCGGCGGCGGAGCCCGACGACGCCCGCGTGGTCGACGCCAAGGCCGCCATCGACGACGCGGTGCGCGTCGCGATCACCGCCCACGGCGACGGGCCGATCCGCGCGCTCCGCGCCGTGCAGACCGCACGGTTCCTGGAGGCGGTGCGCGAGTTCGACGCCACCGGCCGCGAGACCGCGGATCTCCGGGGCTTGGGCGGCGGCTTCGTGCGCCGGATGCGCGACGTCATGTGGATCAAGGGCCACCACGTCGTACCCGACGCCACGTTCCTCCACGTCGCCTACAAGCTGATCTGGAACCACCGCGTCGGCGTCGACAACCTCCCCGCCTTCCAGCCGAGCCTCGACGAGATGCGGGTGCTGTACTCGTTCTACCTCACTCACCCCCACGTCCCCGACGCCCAGGTCGCCGCGTTCGAGGATCAGCGCGCGAAGGCCACGACCCCGGAGGCGTGCGCCCTCGTGCGCGAGCGCGAAGTCTCGGCCACGCACCAGTGGAAGGTCGAGCGCGTGAAGCGGCTCGCCGCCATCGACCCCACCTACCCCGCCGACTTCGCGCTCGGGGTGACCTACTACCAGGCCCGCAACTACGGCCTCGCCGTCCACGCCTTCCGCGAGTCGCTCCGCAAGGCTCCGGAGGGGCCCTACGCGATGCGCGCGCAGAATCACCTCAAAGCGGCGCTCGCGGCCGAAGCTCAGTAGCGCCCCGCCGCGCCGACGCCCGCAGCGCGTCGAGGCACGGCTGCACCACCTCGTGCACCGCAGCCGCGCGACACTCCGCGCGCGCGCGATCCGAGAGCACGCCGTGCCGCGCGAGCTCCGAGCCCGCGGCCGCGTCGTCGAGCGCCTGCGGCTCCGACGGGAGATCGACCGTGACCACCTCGATCTCGCTCGCGTCGACGAGCCCGGCGGAGAGCAGCCAGGCGACCACGCGCCACGCGAGCTCGGCGTGACGCTCCTCGTCGTCGGCGATGCGCTCGAGCGCCGCGCGCACCGCGGGGTCGGCCGCCTCGCGCGCGGCCGCCCGCGCCTCGAGCGCCGCGAGGGTCTCGCCGACGCAGCCGTCGCCGAAGGTCTCCCGGAAGACCCGGCGGGCGTCGACCGGTCCTGCGTCGCCGGCGCCGACGCGGAGCGGCGCCGGGCCCACGGGCGCGCCGCCGTGGGACGAAGCGACCGCGAACGCGAGCCGCGCGTGCTCGATCTCGTCGAGCGCGGCCTCGTGGGCTTTGGCGACGAGCTCCGGCGGCGCGCCGAGCGCGAGCAGCTCGAGCGACAGCCGCGCGAACGACGCGACCGACGCGTGCTCGAGCGCCCCCACCGCCGCCCAGTGCCGCGCCAGCACCTCGCGCGACGCCGCCGGCGCGACGACCGCGAGCCCGGGCGCGATCCAATCCGCCCGCGGCGTCGACGCCCCGGAGGTGACGTTGCCGTCGTGATCGCGCGGCGGCCGACCGATCACCGGAGGGACCGACACCGGCCCGCAGTCCTTGAACTCGACGTAGCAGCAGGTGTGCGGATCGTCGGCGCGCGCGGTCCGCGTCTCTTTCACGCTGAGCCCTCCGCCGCCGCTCTTCGCGAACGTGGGGGGACACCGATCGAACGGCGCGGGGAACGCGACCGCGGGCACCTCGAGCTCTTCTTCGCGGCACGAGACTTCGCGGCGGCAGTTCCGCCGCGGGGGCGCGGTCGGCTCCGGAGGCAGGGGCCGCGACGCCACCCGGCGCCCGTCGGCGGCGGCGTCGACGGCGGCGTCGCCGCCGTCCGCTCCACCGTCGGGCTCGACGCCGGCCATCGGCGCGACGACGACCGAGGTCCCGCCGCACGCGGCCGAGAGCCCCACGCCAGCGGCGACGGTGCTCGTGAGCCCCATCGCGAGGAGGTAGCGACGGCGGAGCCGCGAGTGATCTCGCACCCCCTGAGAGTAGACCGCTTTACAATTTTTTGCGCGCCTCGGAGCGGCGCTCCCCAGCGACGCTTGGCACGTTGGACGAGTGCTCCCCGAGCCTTCCCCTGCGCTGCGCGAGTCGCCTTGCTATGCTGCGGCGGCCGAGGACACCTTGCCCCTCTCCGTCCTGCTCGTCGACGATGACCAAGAGCTCGCGAGCTTGCTCGCGGAGTACCTTTCCTCACACGACGTCACGGTGACGCACGTGGCCGACGGCGGAGTCGCCGTCGATCGCGCCCTGGCGGCGAGCTACGACGTGGTGCTCCTCGACGTCATGTTGCCCAACAAGGACGGCTTCACGATCTGCAAGGAGCTGCGGGCCCAGTCGGAGACGCCCATCATCATGCTCACCGCGCGCGGCGACGACGCCGACCGCATCGCGGGCCTCGAGCTCGGCGCCGACGATTACCTGCCCAAGCCGTTCAACCCCCGTGAGCTCCTCGCGCGCGTGCGGGCCGTCCTCCGCCGCGCCAAGCGGCCGCCGTCGTCGTCGGAGGCGGTCTCGAAGATCGTGGTCGGAGGGCTCGTCATCGAGACCGGCCAGATGAAGGTGACGCTCGACGGCGCCGAGATCGCGCTCACCTCGTTCGAGTTCCGGGTCCTCGTCGAGCTCGCGAAGCGCGCGGGCACCGCGGTCGGGCGCGAGGAGCTGGCGACGCTGGTGAAGGGCGGCCCGTACGATCCGCAGGTCGATCGCTCGCTCGACGTGCACGTGAGCCGCCTGCGGCAGAAGCTCGAGGCCGATCCGCGCGATCCCAAGCACATCCGCACCATCCGCGGCGTCGGGTACATGTTGGCGAGGCCGGGGTGAGGCCCGGGCACCGGCGCGGCGCGCGGCTCCAGACCCGCATCTTCCTCTGGTTCATCGCCGCGATCGTGCTCGCCCTCGGCGCGGGGGCGATCAGCGTCTTCTTGCTCCACGAGCCCCCGCCCGAGAACCCGGGCGGCATCGTGTCCCGCAACGTCCAGGCGCGGCTGTCGCACGGATGGGACGACCCCCGCGCCACCGACGCCTACGTCGCCGAGCTCCGCGACAACACCGGGCTCGACATGGTGCTGCGGCGCGACGTGGAGAACCTGCCGGCGGCGGTGCGCCACGCGCCTCGCCGAGGGTCGATCGTCTTCGAAGCCGGATCGGGATATATCCCGGTCGTGCGCCAAGGCGCGCTCGTGGGCGCGCTCGAGGTTCGGCAGCGCCGGCCGCGGCGCGCCCCCTGGCAGCTCTTCCTCGCGGTGGCCGTCGCCGTCGTCGTGCTCGGCGCGGCGTCGCGTCGGGTGTCGGTGCGGCTCTCGGGCCCCCTCGTCGAGATCGCGCGGGCGGCCGAGCGCTTCGGCGGCGGGGAGCTCACCGCCCGCACCGGGTTCGGGGGCTCGTCCCGGCACCCGCGATGGGTGGCGGAGGAAGTGCGCGAGGTCGGTCGATCCTTCGACTCGATGGCCGACCGCATCGAGCGCATGGTGCTCGACCAGCGCGAGCTCCTCGCCGCGATCAGCCACGAGCTCCGCTCGCCGCTCGGGCGCGCGCGGGTGGCCCTCGAGATCGCCAAGGAGCGCTCCCCCGACGCGTCGGAGAAGTCGCTCGCGGTGGTGGAGCGCGAGATCGGCAACGTCGACGCGATCCTCGGCGACCTGCTCCTCGCGGCCCGCGCCGGCCTCTCGGACGTGCGCAAGGAGCGGGTGGCGGTGGTCGCGTGGCTCGAGGCGCGCCTGGCGGCCGATCGCGACGGGCTCGGCGAGGTGAAGCTCGACGTGGAGCCCGAGGCGCGCGCCGCCGAGCTCCAGGCCGACGGGCCGCTCCTGTGGCGCGCCGTCGCCAACCTCGTGCGCAACGCTCGCGCCCACGGGCACCCGGCCGACGAGCCCGTGCGGATCGCGGTGCGGGCGACGGGGAGCACCCTCACGCTCGAGGTGTCCGACTCCGGGCCGGGCTTCGCCGCCGACCTCCTTCCGCGCGCCTTCGAGCCGTTCGTGCGGCGCGACGCGGCCGCACGAACGCCGACCTCCACCAAGAGCACCGGGCTCGGCTTGGCGCTCGTGCGTCGCATCGCGCAAGCGCATGGGGGCTCGGCGCGGGCCGCGAACCGAACCGATCCCGACACGGGGCGGGTGGTCGGCGCGGTTGTCACCCTCGACCTGCCTCGCGCTTGAAACACCCTCGCGCTTGAAACACCCTCCGCCGCGCGCCGCGCGGCCGGCGCGAACTTTCTCCGCTGCGGTTTGGTGGTGCGCTCGCGCGAGGTGATACGCTTCCATCGGTGAGAGGCTTCGCCAAAGGGATGGCCTGGGTCGGGGGGATCCTCGGCGTCGTCGTCCTCCTCCTCTACGTCTTCGTGGTCGACACTTGGGAGCTGCCGAACGACGACCCGAGGCTCGCGACCTCGGTCGAGCCGCTCCTGCACGCGGGCGACTCGCTCATCATCGCGCGGCGCACGGGCACGAGCCTCGGGCACCTCACGCGGTGCCCGGCCCCCGACGGCTCCGGCTACGTGGTCGGGCGGGTCGCCGCGGTCTACGGCGACACCATCACCGTGACCAACGGCGGGATGCGCATCCAAGGTCGCGTCGGCGAGCCGAGCCGCACGTGCGACGTGGCGAAGGTGAGCGTGAAGCACCCCGCCAACGGCGAGCAAGTGGACCTCCGGTGTGGCGTCGTCGAGCTCGGGCGCAGCACGCGCATCCTCTTTCACCCGGACCTCCCCCAGCCCGAGAGCACCCACGTGGTCGAGAGCGGCAAGGTGTTCTTGCTCAGCGACGACCGCCACTTCCACTACGACTCCAGGGACGTCGGCCAGATCGACCCGGCGACCTGCCAGGACCTCTACCTGCGGCTCTGGAGCGCCGAGGGGTGGAGCGACGGCTCGAGCCGCCTGACGGGCATCTGGTAAGCTCCGGTTTCCAATAGTAAAATTGCCAGCCTCCCGCCATGGCTGAGGTCGCCGGGTCGGGCGGGTCCGATGCACCTCGTCAACCCAGGTGCAAAGAGGATAGACTCGGTCGCCCCCGGATGGAAACCCTCGCACTCGGGCTGGTTTGCGGGCGCTGCGACGCCTTTCAACCGCTGGGCACGGCCATGTGCACGTGCGGTACCGCCCTCTCGCTGGGTGCGGCCGAGCCAGCCGCGCCGCACGCAGCGCCCGCCGCTGCCCCCCGGGAGGCAGCCACGGCTGCGGCCCCCGCGGGGAGCCGAGAGGCGGCCGCGCCAGCCGCGCCGGCCCGTGGGAGCCAAGAGGCGGCGCCGGCCACGCCGGCCCGTGGGAGCCGAGAGGCGGCGGCGCCAGCCGCGCCGGCCCGTGGGAGCCAAGAGGCGGCGCCGGCCACGCCGGCCCGTGGGAGCCGAGAGGCCCTGCTCGACTCCAAGGCAACGCACTCCCAAGGATCTCTCGACGCCGAAATCTCGCGTGCGAGGTCGGCAATGAGTAACGTCTCCGAAGGTTCGGGCGCCCACGGCTCCGACCTCTACGACGACAAACTTCGACCGCGCGCCTCCGGGCGCTCGGCCTCAGGACACGCAGCCCAGGCGAACGCGCCCTCCCTGGAGGAGCTCATGGAACAGGCAAGGAGTTTCATCTGCAGGTCGTGCTCGACGCCGGTGCCGGTCGGACACAAGTTCTGCGGCCGCTGCGGCGCCGCGGTCCCGCCCGAGATCCTCGCGCTCCGCACGCAGTTCTTCGGGCAGCTCCAGGCGCCGGGGAAGGCGAAGCTGATCCTCATCCGCGGTGAGGGCGTCGAGGGGCTGAGCTACCAGCTCAACGCCGAGCAGCACGTCGTCGGTCGCAGCGGCCAGCTCGTGTTCCCGGACGACCCGTTCGTCTCGCCGAAGCACGCGAACTTCTTCTACCGCTCGCAGAAGCTCGTGGTCCGGGACGAAGGCTCGCTCAACGGCGTCTACATCCGCCTGCGGGGCTCCATCGACCTGTCGCCGGGCGACTACTTCTTGGCCGGCGAGCAGGTCTTCCGACTCGACGCGACGCCCAAGACCTCGGACCAACCCGGGCCCGACGGCACGTACTTCTACTCCTCGCCCAAACACCAGAGCCCGTTCCGCATCAACCAGATCCTGCAGGGCGGTGCCCCGGGGATGACGGTGTGCGCGCGCGGAAACGTGCTGCAGATCGGGCGCGAGGGCGGCGATCTCAACTTCCCGGGCGACCTCTACATGAGCT
>JAEUKG010000382.1 GCA_016794325.1 Myxococcales bacterium
CACCGCGGGGGACGACGCCGCGGCCGGGCCCGCGGCCCTCTTCTCGGCCCGCTGGGGCTCCGGCCGTGGCGCCCTCGGCCACGCCCGCCCCAACGAGGGCAACGCCGAGGGCCCCATGAGCTTCGCGCTCGCGGGAGACGCCATCGTGGTCGTCGACCAGGTCAACGGGCGCCTCGTTCGGTACGACCGCGAGGGCCGCGTCCTCGGGACGACCGACGTGCCGGTGACGACCCAGGACGTCGCCGTCGCCGCCGACGGCACCGCGATCTCGATGGACCGCCTCGGCGAAAAGACGCTCACCCTCACCGATCCGAGCGGGCGCCGCGTCGGCGAGCTCCCGCTCACCGGGCCCAAGGTCGGCAACCCCGGGCTCCTCACCGGCGTCTTCGTCGACGGCAAGGACGTGTACGTCGAGAAGGAGCACGGCGCGCTCGTGAAGGTCGGCACCACCGACGGGCGCGCCTCCGACGACGGCGAGCCGCTCACCGGCCGGCCGTCGAAGGACGGCGTCCTCGTGCTCACCGCGGGCTTCACCGCGCAGCCGTCGGGCCAGGCGTGGCTGAACGCCTTCGACCGCAAGAAGGGCGCGCTCCGGTTCGCGCGCACCGTGGTGTTCCCGCGGCCCGGCCACGGCATCGTCCTCCTCGACACCGACGCCCGCGGCGTGATCTACCTCGGCGCGTGGGCGGGCGAGGGCAACACCGCCGTCATCCACTGCTTCGATCCGAGCGACGGCCACCCCCTCGGCAAGGTCACCGCCCCGATGAGCACGACCCCCGAGGAGTCTCTCCGCGACTTCGCCGTGGCCGCCGACGGCACCATCGTCTACGCGCTGCGCACCGAAGAAGGCGTGTCCTTCGGCACGACCCGCTGCCCCTGAGGCCCTACCCTCCGCGTCGGCGCCGCTCGCGCCGCGCTGACACACGCACCTCGGCTCCCCATGGTACGAATGAGCCCGATCCAGGCGCCCCACTCGGGCGCGAGCTCGGGCCCGCGACGGCGATTATCCCTGCAGGGAGATTCGGCTCAGTCCTTGGACTTGCTGGGATCGCCGATGCCGTGGCGGCGGAGGTAGCCGCGCACGTGCGCGCGCTCCATGGCGGCGCGGCGCCCGATCTCGGACACGTTGCCGGTGCACTCGTGGTAGAGCGCGGTGAAATACTCGCGCTCGAAGCGGGCGAGCACCTCGCGCTTCGCGTCCTGGAAGGTGCGCCCGCGCACCGGCGTCGACTCCGAGGTCGACGACGCGAGCGGCGCCAGGTGGGCCGCGAGATCGAGCGGGCCCTCCTTGCCGAAGGCGAGCGCGACCGAGACGACGTTGCGGAGCTCGCGGACGTTGCCCGGCCAGTCGTGGCGCATCAAGCGCTCGAGCGAGTCGGTGGTGATGCGGTTGTAGGCGTTGCGATCGCCGAGATCGGCGCACATCTTCCGCACGAGAGCCGGGATGTCCTCGAGGCGCTCGCGGAGCGGCGGCAGCTCGACGCGGAGCTGCGCGACGCGGAAGTACAAGTCGCTCCGGAACGTGCCGGCGTTGACCTCGCGCACGAGGTCGCGGCGGGTGGCGGCGAGGACGCGCGCGTTGAACGGGCGGTAGTTGTTCGAGCCGACGCTCTTGATGCGCTGCTCGGCGAGCGCGCGCAGGAGCTTGGGCTGGACGTCGATCGGGAGCTCGCCGAGCTCGTCGAGGAAGATCGTGCCGCCGTCGGCCTCGACGAACGGCGAGATGCGCTTGTCGACCGCGCCGGTGAACGACCCGCGCTCGTGGCCGAAGAGGGCGCTCTCGGCGAGCGACGGCGGGATGGCGCCGCAGTCGACGACGACGAACGGTTTGTTGGCGCGGTTCGACGCCTGGTGGATCGCCTGGGCGACGAGCTCCTTGCCGCTGCCGGTCTCGCCGAGGATGAGCACGGTGAGGTCGGTCGGGCCCGCCTTGCGCAGGCGGTCGAAGACCCCACGCATCTTCTGGCCGGAGCCGACGAGGGGGCCGAACTCGGCGACCTCGGAGATCTCCACCTGCTCGGGGTTCGACGGCTGGAACTCGAGCGCCGTGTCGCCGAGCACGATGGTGCAGGGCTTGAGGATGTAGACCTCGCCGACGCGGACGTCGTTGAGGAACGTGCCGTTGCGGCTGCCGAGGTCGCGCACGCGCACCCCTCGCTCGGTCGCGACGAGCTCCATGTGCACGGCGCTGACCTTGCGGTCGTCGAGGACGAGGTCGCAGGCTTCGTTGCGCCCGACCACGAAGGTCTCCGCGCCGATCTCGAGCTCGGGCTTGTTGGCCTCGCCGCGCTTGACCGTCAGCGTGCCGCCCCGAACCTCGAGCTTTCCCTTGGCGACGACTGTAGCATCCACGCCATAGAGCTTTAGATGGATGCGGCCCCGCCCCGCAAGATCATTCGATCGACGCGCCGCGACGCGCGGGCGGGGCCGCCGGCCCGGCTCACTGCACGCCGGGGGACGGGTCGACGACGACGTTGAAGGCCGCGCCGTCGGGCATCGCGGCGCCGTCCTCGTTGAAGATCTCCCACTCCGCCGCGGACGCCGCTTGGTAGGGGTTGGTCGGCAGCGGGCCGTTGAGGCGGACGCCGATCGGGTGGTCGTTGTAGACGCTCCGGGGCGCCCAGTTCTGGGTCACGACGAGCCGCCCGCCCACCAGGTTGGGGAGGCGCACGGCGTTGCCGCGGAGGGTGCTCGCGTCGGCGACGACGGTGCGCGTCCCCCCGGTGAGAGCCGGCTGCACGAGGACGTCGAACTGCTCGCCGGCCTCCATGGGGACGGCGCGGTTCTGGTGGAAGATCGCCCAGCGCTGGCGCGCGGTGTGGTACCAGACGCCCACGTTGCGCGGCGGCGCCGCGGCCGTTCCGAGGGCCGCGAGCTGCTGCACGAGGATGACCGCGTCGGGGTGCCCGTTGGCGAGCGGGTGGTCGATGAAGACGTAGTTGCTCTCGCGGTTGTTCGCGCCGGCCGTCACGGTGAGGACGTTCGGGGTGCCGGGGGGAAAGTAGAGGACGTTCCAGCCGGCGTCGGAGGGGAACGTGACGCCCTGGGGTGCGTAGAGGTTGAAGCCGTAGTCGGGGCCCATGTACCGCGACGCCACCGGGTGCGCGAAATCCACGCTCACGCTCGCGTAGGCGCCGAGGCCGAGGAGCTTGTCGGCGCGCCAGTTCGCGAAGTGGGTCACGAAGATGGACCCGCCGGGGCGCGTGAGCTGGCTGTTGATGCTGCGGTACACGCCCGGCTTGCCCGCCGTGCCCTGCGAGAACGTGAAGATGCCGCCGTTCGGATACGCGGCCGAGGCGGGCGCGGGGGCGAGGGCGAGGGCGCCGAGGGCGAGGAGGCCGACGAGAGCTCGTTTCATGGTGTCTCCGAGGGGTTCAAGGAACGAAGGTGCGTCGGGGGGACGCTCGACGTACGACGTGCGCCCGAGGGTCCGATTCACGCGCGCGCGTCGCGCGTTCGGACGACACTCCATCGAAGCGCTCGCGGGTAGCCGCAGCCATACGCCGTTTGTTTACGTCAGCGTCGCCGGTACGGCGACGGCATCCCGCCGTCGTTCGTGACCGCGGTGACGTCGGTCTCGCGCTCCCGATCGTAGTCGTCGACGACGGGCCGACCGCGCGACGGCGGCGCGCGACGGGGCGCGTTGCCCATCACGCGACAGACCTTGCGCCAAGCGTCGAGGGCCTCGGTCGCGCTCGAGTAGCGGCGCTCGCGCTCCCGAGCCATGATCTTCGACAAGAAGCGCTCGATCGACTGCGGCCACTCGTCGCCGGTCGTGTGCGCGAGCGACGGCGGATCCCGATCGAGCTTGAGCGCGATCAACGTGAGCGCGTTCGACCCCTCGAACGGCAGGCGCCCGGTGAGCGCCCGGAACGCGACCGCGCCGAGGGCGTAGAGGTCGGCGCGCTCGTCGACGCGCGCCGAGCCGCGCACCTGCTCGGGGGCCATGTACGCGAAGCTGCCGAGGGTCGCGTCGAACGCGGTGAGCGAGGGCTCGCTCCGGTGCCGGTTGTTCTGCCGCATCTTGGAGACGCCGAAGTCGAGGATGCGCGTGCGCTCCTCGTGCTCCCCGGCCTGGACCTCCTGCGGCAAGAGCTTGCGCTTCTCGATGAAGAGGTTCGCGGGCTTGATGTCGCGGTGCACGACGTGGGCGCCGTGCGCGGCCCGGAGGCCCTGGAGGGCGTCGTCGATGATCGGCGCCACCTCCGCGAAGGAGAGGTAGTGCTCCCGGCGGAGGCGCTCGTCGAGGCCCTCGCCCACCAGCCGCTCGAACGCGATCCAGAGGCGGCCGTCCTTCTCCTTGCCGGAGCCGACGATCTGGGCGACGTAGGGCGACTTGATCTGCTTGGCGATGTCGGCCTCGCGGTTGAACCGCGCCACGAGGTCCGGGTCTTGGGCTGCTCGCTCGTGCAGGATCTTCAGCGCGACCTTCTCGCCGCCGCGCCCGTCCGCCGCGTACACCTCTCCCATGCCGCCCTGCCCGATGAGGCGTCGGATCTTGTACACGCTGCCGATCGTTGACCCTGGGGCGAGGGTGCCCTCGCGCATATCTCCCCCAAGCTATCGGAATCCCTCGCGCGAATCCATACCCCCCGCTCGAGCGGCCGGGCGCGCGGCCGAAACGCCGCCCGAGGGGAAGAGGCCGTGATTCTCAGGGGTTGGACCGGAGGACCCTGCCTGCCTTGCCCGCCCCGCTCCCCCTGCGCCTCACCCTGGAAAAAAACCCGCGCGCGAGCGCTGAAATTTCGGACGGCCGCGGCTCGACGGAGCATTGAACCATGCGCGTCCTCCCGTTTACCCTGAGGCCGAGGCGAATCGGGCCTCGGAGTCATAGAAAGGACCCGTCCACTACGATGCGGAGCCAGAAAGACGTCGAGGCCTACCTCGGCAGGATGAACCGGAAGTTCTCGCAGCTCGAAGATCAGCCGGGCACCTACGTGATCTCGCCCGACGACCCGCAGCTGCCGCCGATCGCGCTCCGGGTCGATCCGCCGATCGTGCTCCTGCGCGTGCACGTGGGCGAGGTGCCCAAAGACGGGCACCTGCACGTCGAGCTCTACCGGCGCTTGCTGACGCTCAACGCCAAGCAGCTCGTCCACGCGAGCTTCGGTCTGGAAGATCAGAACATCGTCCTCGGCGCGGCGCTGGAGCTCGAGAACCTCGACTACAACGAGCTCGAGGCGACGGTCGACGAGATCGACGTCACCCTCATCCAGCAGGTTCGCAACCTCGCCGAGCTCTCCAAGAAGGACTGATCAAGACCATGGGCATCTTCAGCCGCCTCGCGACGCTCATCAAATCGAACCTGAACGATCTCATCAGCAAGTCGGAAGACCCCGAGAAGATGCTGAACCAGATCGTCCTCGACATGAACACGCAGCTCGTCGAGGCCAAGAAGCAGGTGGCCTCGTCGATCGCCGACGAGAAGCGCCTCGCCAAGCAGTACGAGCAGGAGGCCGCGAACGCCGCCGAGTGGGAGCGCCGCGCGATGATGGCCCTGCGCGCGGGCAACGAGGAGCTCGCCAAGGAGGCGCTCGCCCGCAAGAAGGAGCACGACCAGCTCTCGACGACGTTCAAGGAGCAGTGGCAGAAGCAGAAGCAGAGCGTCGAGTCGCTCAAGCGCGCGCTGCGCATGCTCAACGACAAGATCGAGGAGGCCAAGCGCAAGAAGAACGTCCTGCTCGCGCGGAAGAAGCGCGCCGAGGCCCAGAAGGCGATCCAGGAGACGATGCACGGTCTCAAGGACGCGAGCGCCTTCGAGACGTTCGACCGCATGGCGACCAAGATCGACCAGATGGAGGCCGAGGCCGAGGCCCAGGCCGATCTGCAGGAGGAGTACACCGGCGACGTGCTCGCCTCGAAGTTCCAGAGCCTCGAGCGCGGCGCCGGCGCCGAGGACGACCTCCTCGCCCTCAAGCGCAAGATGGGCATGCTCCCGCCCGAGGAGGCCCCCGCCCCCAAGGCGGAGGTCCAAGCGCGCGTCGAGGCGCCCGCCGGCCCGACCCAGAGCGAGCAGGACGAGCTCGCCGCCGCGCTCGAAGAGATGGAGAACGAGGCCCAGGCCGACCAGAAGCGCAAGGCCGGTCGCTGAGCGCCGAGCCGCCCCGCCCCGCGCTCCACGCGCGCGGGGCGCGGGTCAGGCGAGCGCGAGGAGCTCGAGGCGCTCGAGCTTCGCCGACGGGCGCGGCATCGCGACGACGGTGACGCACGTGTCGCGGCCCGCGGGCTGCGCCTCGGCGCGCACGATGGCGTCGGCCTGGCGGATGGTCCCGCTCGCCGAGCCCGAGGTGATGCTGGCGTCGAGGCCGCGCGCCCCGCTCACCGGCAGCGGCGTGCCGTAGCGGTCGTCTCCGACGACGAAGGTCGCGCGGTGGAGCTCCGCGCCGCCGACGGTGACCGTCACCTGCACCGTCAGCTGGTCGCCGGTGGGGTCCGACCGCCAGCGGGCGGCCCACCGCAGGAAGACGTCGTGGGCGCGCCCCGTCCCCCCGGGGATCACGAGCGTGAACGGCGTGTGCGGCGAGCCCGCCGCGCGGAACGGCGCGCGATCGAGCCGCCGTCGCGCCCATGTGCGCGCGGCGACGATCACGACCGCGACGAACGCGGCGAACGCGACGAGCGCGGCGACGAGGACCCACAGCGGTTCCATTCCCTCCCCCAGTGTATCTCCCTCGGGCTACTCGCGGTCGCCTTCGTCCGTCGTTTTCCACATCACGGCCGCCTCCGCCCTCACCACCCCGCCGGCAAGCCGGGCCGGAGCGCGGTGATCGTGTTGGGCGCGTCGGCGCGGCTCGTGTCCGCCCCCACCGGGGAGCCGTCGGCCCCGTAGAGCGTGCCCTCGCGCTCGCTCCAGCCGGGCTCCTCGCCGGGCGCGACCGAGTGGGTGCCGCTCTGGAAGAAGCCGATCACGAACGTGTGGCCCACCGCGCGGGCGCCGGTGCGATCGGCCAGGGCGCGGGCGAAGGCGCGCCCCGCCTCGTGGCCGAAGGCGCTGCAGCACCGCACCCACACGATCGCACCCGGCGCGAGGTGCGTGCACAACGCATCGATCTGGCGCGCCAGCGCGCCGACCATCGACGCCGCGTCGAGCCGCGTCTCGCCCATGCGCATGTAGCCCCAACCGCCGTGGCCCCAGGCCTGGAGCTCCCCGATCGGCGCGCCCCGCTCCTCCGCGAGCTTCGCCGCCCAGTCGAGCGCCTCCGCCCACGTCGAGGCGCCGAGCACCCCGTCGGCGCGGAAGAGCGCCCGGTGGTACACGCCGCCGAGCCGCCAGAAGCGCGTGAGGCCGCCCGTCCCTTCGACCGAGCCGTCGGCGCGACGCACGAGCCGCGGCACCACGACGCGCGCGGTGTCGGTCTTGTCGTAGACGACGAGGCGGAGCGGTCGGGTCACGGCTTGGGCGAGGGCACGGGCGTCGGACCGACCCGCGGCGACGACACCGGCTGCCCCGCCTGGCCGTCGCCGTTGTTGCCCCAGCAGAAGACGCGGTGCGGCCGCCCGTCGTCGACCTCCGGCTTGGCGACCGCGCAGACGTGGCTGCCGCCGAGGGCGATGCGCTTCACCTGCGCGATGCCCGGCACGACCGCGCGCCGCGAGCTCGGCGCTGGCGTCACGCCGAGCTCCCCCGAGCCGCCTTGCCCCCAGCACTCGGCGCGACCGTCGTCGCGGATCGCGCACGTGGTCTGGACGCCCGCGGCGACCCCGACCCACCTCTTCCCCGCGGGGGCGGCGACGCGCAGCCCCGAGCCGAACGGCGACGCGCTGGCGGGGTCGCACTGCCCGATCGCGTTGCTCCCGCTGCACACGATGTTCGACCCGCCGCTCAGCTCCTCCACCCAGGTGAAGTGCTCGGCGCCGTTGCCGACGTTCGCGCCGTCCGCGGTCCGGAGCTGCCCGCCGCTGCCGAACGGATCTCCGATCACCGTCTTGTTGTTCACGTAGCGGCCGTTGTAGTTGACCTCGCCCTTGTCGTTCGCGCCCCAGCAGAAGACGCGGATCCCCAGGCTCGGGTCCTTGTCGGGCGGGATCGCGCAGCTCTGATCGAAGCCGGCCGCGAGGCTCGTGAGGTTGAGCTGGTAGAGCTTGGTCTTGCCCGCGGGCGCGGTCGCGGGGTCGAGGTCCGAGTCGACCTCCACCGGCTCGAGGGTCGCGTTGGCTCCAGCCGCGGCGCCGAGCTGGAGGTACTTGTTGTAGCCCCAGCACACCACGGTGTTGGTGGACCGTTGAGCCGACGAATGCAAAATACACGCATGGCTCGAGCCCACGCCGAGCGCGACCGCCTTCACCGGCTCGCTCACGCCGCGCACGACGGGCTTCGTGATCTTGCGCGGCACGAGGACGTTGGGCGCCGTGGGGGCGGAGCCGAGCTCGAGGAGGTCGTTGTGGCCCCAGCAGAACACCTCGCCGTCGTCGACGATCGCGCAGGTGTGGTTGCTCTGGCCCGACGACGCGACCTTGCCCACCCTGCCGCCGAGGATCTGGACGACGTTGGGCTCGTGGGCCTTGCGGCCGGGCGGGGCCGCGCCGACCAGCTCGTCCGCGCCCCAGCAGAACGCGCGCCGGTCGCCGCCGAGCTTGTAGATCGCGCAGGTGTGGCGGTTGCCCGCCGTGACGTCCAGCGCCTCGGCCTCGAGCGGCGCGCCCCCGTCGCCGCCGTCGACGCCGCTCGAGCCGCTCGAGCCGCCGCTGCTCGAGGAGGAGCCCGAGGAGCCGTCGGCGCTCCCGCTCGAGCCGTCGCTGCCGCCCGAGCTGCCCGCGTCGCCGCGGAGCGTCTCGTCGACCTCGAAGCTCCCCAAGATCGCCCCGCAGGCGGGCAAGAGCGACACCGTGACCGCGAGCGCGAAGCCGTGCTTCCTCATCACGCCATGGTAGAGCCCGCGTCGCGCCCGTGAAAAGGGGATCTCACTGCTTCGTGCAGAAGTCCCCGCCCTCGGCCTTGGCGGCCTTGAAGGGCCCGCAGTCGTGGTCGTCCGAGGCGAACGCCGGGCCCTTGGAGTGCTTGACGACGAGGCCGGTCACCGTGAGGCCGCGGATGTCCTTGGCGTTGGCGCCGTAGACGTCGATCGCGGCGCGCCCGTTCCGCCCCTCGCCCGCATATTCGACGACCGCGCCGGTGAGATCGACGTTCGCCGCCGACTTCACCATCATGATGCCCGTCCAGTCGCCGGGGTGCGGCGACGCGTTCGCGCTCGTGAACGTGACCTCCTTGGCGACGAGCCCCGCCGCGCCCTTGCCACCGACGTGGACGCGCTTCTGATCGGCGAACTTCAGCACCGTCTTCGGCTGGATCGTGAGCACGGCCGCGGCCCGCTCGCCGCTGATGCTGATGTCGTCCTCGACGATGACCGGCGCGTCGATCGCCGGCCAGGCGATCGACTCCTCGACCTCGCCGTGGGTCACGAGGGGGTCGCCGAAGACGTTGCCCGCGCCCACGCTGCCGAGCACGCGCGCGTGCACGTCGAGCGAGTGCTTGTTCTTGCTCATCCGGTTGTTCGTGAACTTGGCGAACGCGCCCTTCGGCTCGTGGTTGAAAATCGCCGCCTGATCGTTGTTGGAGAACGTGCAGTTCGTGATCGAGATGCGGCCGTTCGACTTCTGGTACTGGACGTCGATCGCGCCCTTGTAGCCGTGGTCGTGGCTGCCGCCGTACTCGAACTTCACGTAGTCGAGCTCGGTGCCGGCGTTGGTCTTGTCGCCGAAGTGGAAGGCCGCCCAGTCACCCGGGGCCTTCGTCGAGTTGGCCGACGTCACGACGATGGGCTCCTTCTCGGTGCCCTTGGCGACGAGCTTGCCCTCGATGACGCGCAGCGACGACGACTGCGCCATCAGGATCGTCACGCCCGGCTCGATCTTGAGCACACCGTTCTCGACGATCTGCGGGTTGCCCTTCAGCTCCAGCTTGCAGCCCTTCTTGATGACGACCTCGCCCTTGATCTGCTCGTCCTCCGGCAGGGTGCAGCCCGCCGTCGATCCGGCCTTCGCCGTCGGGGTCGCGGTCGCGGTCGCGTTGCCGCCGCGGGTCTCGGTGCTCGAGGTGCCGTCGTCCTTCTTGTCCTTGTCGCCCTTCTTCAAGAGGTCACACCCGGCGATGAGGGGGACGAGGACGAGGACGGACGCGAGCGGGGCGAGCTTCTTCATGGTGGCCGAGTCTTTCGCCGACCCGCGCGGCCGTCAAGATGCGCATCGAGGCTCGGAACGCATAAGCAAACTGCGCATTTTCGGCGCTCCCCGCGCATGGTTCGCGGGAACGCCTTGGGTGTGAACCGGTTCGGTGTTCCGGCCCGTGCGCACGGGCACGGGCACGGGCACGGGCCAGAGTAGAGCCGGCGTTCAGGGGCACGCCCTTGTGCTCGCGCGGAATTCGGCGCAAAGATGCGCGCCATGCTCCCCATCGATCTCTCGGGAAAACGCGCCCTCGTCTGCGGCGTCGCCGACGACGGCGGCTTCGG